>CAZKYN010000073.1:0-13845 GCA_964556675.1 uncultured Syntrophaceae bacterium | reverse complement strand
GTTTATTCTGGACCCCTGCTTTCGCAGGGGTGACGTATCTTATTGGGTCATTTTTGAAATTTTCATCCCGCGAAAGCGGGATCTAGTCTTTATAAAATGAACAGAACCTCCGGTTCCTTGACAATGCCGGGGGCCGACTCTATACTCGCGGCAAAATCAACCAAGAGAGGTCCCGTGAACGAGTCCCGGCCCGAATTTAAAACAGGGGTGAACTACTGGCCGTCACGGTCGGCAATGCGGATGTGGAAGGAATTCGACCCGGGCGAGGTCCGGGAGGATTTCGCCCGGATGTCGGAATACAAGCTCTCTCCGGCGCGCGTCTTCCTGCTGTGGGAGGATTTTCAGCCGGAGCCCCTGCGCGTCAGCACAAGGGCTCTTGACCGGCTGGTCAGAGTGTGCTCGGATGCGGCCGATTTCGGGACAAGCATCTGGGTCACGCTGTTCGCAGGCCACGTCAGCGGGGCAAACTGGCTTCCGGACTGGGTCCTTTCTCCGGACGGAGATGAAACCTTCTTCCGGATCATTACGGGCGGCGCGGTTGTGGAAACCTTCGCCACGGGGGTCGTCAACCCTTACGAAAATGCCGACCTGCGGAAATCCCAGAAAATGCAGATACGAGAAGTCCTGGCCGCCCTTCAGGGACACCCGGCCGTGTGGGGCTGGGACCTGGGGAACGAGCCTGCGAATGTTTTCCGCCCCGCGGGCCCGGAGCAGGGAAGTTCATGGCTGCGGGAAATGGCCGGGGAGATAAGATCGAAGGACGACAGCCGGCCCGTGACATTCGGCCTTGGCAGGCGCGACCTGGAAGAGGACCGGGGCATATGTCCGGCCGATGTCGCCCGCAGCTGCGACGCCATTGCCCTGGATGCCTGCCCGCCTTACCCGGATTGGGTCCCCGCCGGGTCCTATTCTCTTTTCCCAACTTTCCTGGCCGAGGTCACGGGCTGGCTCGCGGGCTGGAAACCTGTGTGGATCTCGCGGTTCGGGGCTTCCACCGGCGGGGAGCGCCGGTCTGAGGCGGAAGAGCAGGCCGCCCGGAAGGCCTCGGAAATTCTAAATGCAATGAGGATACACGGCGTGCCCGGGGCGCTGTGGCGGTCTTTCGCCGACTACGCACCGCGGCTCCAGGGGATCTGCGCCGTTCGACACGAACCCAGGGGAAATTTCCTGCGGGGCTTTTACAGACGACGGAGTTCCCAAACAAGTCGCGGCGGCCCTGGCAGGGGCGGAACGGAAAGCGGGCAGCGTTCCGGGCTATCATCCGGTCAGGCGCGACTGGATAGATATGGAACCCGGGGAGTACCGGCGGGACCCGGGATGGCATTTGCGCCGCCTCTTTGGCAGGTTCCGGGAAAACCGGTCCGGCTGACACCCGGAACGGAAGTCGAGATTTCAAATTTATAATTTCAGATTTGAGATGAAGAGATTAATCTGAATTGCAAAATCAACATTCTGAAAGAGCTCCGGTTCTTAACACTCCCCCTTCTGAAGGGGGACTTTAAGGTACATCGAATATAAATTGATTTTGGGCAGCAACATTTAAATCTGAATTCCCCTTCAGCGGTTCCCGTATTTTCAAATCAGTGTAATCGAACAGGAAAATCAGGCATTTCTCTATAGCCTAAATACAATAACGCAATTAATCATATAGCTACTTAGCTCACCCCCGCAAAGCGAAAGGAGAGCCAAGGATTGCTCCGCAGCACTTCGGATCGGAACTACCGCCATACCTGATATATCGAACCTGCAGAACCACTGAGAACGGCAGCGCAACCCTGCGATCCGAATACGAGTGATCTTTCCAGTCCGGAAATCTACTATGGGCAAAAAAGTTCTTATCACCGGCGGAGCGGGTTTCATCGGCTCCCATGCCGCGGACGAGTTGCTGAGCAGCGGCCATTCGGTACGCATCCTGGACAATCTGTCGCCCCAGGTGCACGGGCCCGGACAGGAACGCCCCGGTTACCTGAGCCCTGACGCGGAACTCATCGTCGGCGATGTCCGCGACCGGGCCGCCGTCAAAAAAGCGTTGCGCGGAGTCGACGCCGTCGTCCACCTCGCATCAATGGTGGGCGTAGGTCAGAGCATGTACGAGCTCGAATCTTACACCAGCGTCAACAGCCTGGGGACGGCCGTCCTCCTCCAGAACATCATCGACAGGCCGGCAGGCAACGTCGGCAGGCTCGTGGTCGCTTCGAGCATGAGCATCTACGGAGAGGGTCTCTACAAGGATGCCGACGGCTGGACGGGAACTGTGCCGGACCGCGGCATCGGGCAGCTCCAGGCCGGGCAATGGGAATTGCGCGGTCCCGAGGGGCAGCGGCTCAGGCCGGTGCCAACCCCCGAGCACAAGGTCCCTTCCCTGGCTTCGATCTACGCCCTTTCCAAGTACCACCAGGAAAAGATGTGCCTGATCTTCGGCAAGGCATATAAAATCCCCGTCATAGCCCTGCGGTTCTTCAACTGCTTCGGCACGCGCCAGGCGCTCTCTAATCCGTACACCGGCGTGCTGGCCATTTTTGCGGCCCGCATCCTCAACGGGAACCCTCCGCTTATTTTTGAAGACGGACTGCAGAAAAGGGACTTCGTGAGCGTCTCTGATGCCGCGCGGGCCATCCGTTTGTCGGTCGAATCAGACTGCAACGAGAGCGCCGCCGTGAACATCGGCAGCGGCAAGTGCCACACCGTCGTTTCCATCGCCGAGAGGCTCATCAAGCTGCTGGGCCGCAATGGTCTGCGCCCGATAATCACGAAAAAGTACCGGGTCGGGGATATCCGCCACTGCTTCGCCGACATCAGCTTCGCCCGGAAATTCCTCAATTACGAAGCCCGCGTCGGGATCGACAGCGGCCTGAGGGAGCTGGCCGCGTGGCTCGAGAAGCAGAACCCGGAAGACCGGGTCATGGCCGCCGCCGCCGAGCTGGCGTCACGGAGGCTGACCGTATGAGCCCGCCATTAAAACGGGGGGCGCAGTTATGAGAGGGCCCGGCCCGAAAGCAGTCATGATCACGGGCGGCGCCGGTTTTGTCGGGATCAATCTCGCCGACCGCCTCCTGTCCGCCGGCGAGAGCGTCATCATTTACGACAACATCTCGCGCCGGGGAGTGGAACAGAACCTCTACTGGCTGCTGGACCGGCACGGGTATGAAAAGGTCCAGGTCGAGATAGCGGATATCCGCGACCATTTCCAGCTGCGCAGGGCGGCTGCATCAGCGCGACTGGTATTCCACTTCGCCGCCCAGGTCGCGCTGACGACGAGCGTTGCCGACCCGGTCCTCGATTTCCAGACCAATCTCCACGGCACCCTTAACCTGCTGGAAATCCTGCGCTCCCTCGAAGACCCGCCGGCCCTGATTTTCACTTCCACGAACAAAGTATACGGAGGGCTGGAAGATGCCGGGCTGCAAAGCAACGGGAAGAGATACGAACCGTCGCCCGGGTCCGCGCTGTACGGGGGAGTTACCGAAAGCAGGCCCCTCAGGTTCCAGGGGCCTTACGGCTGCTCAAAGGGGGCGGCGGACCAGTACATACTTGACTACTCCGGCATTTACGGGATGAGGACCGCGGTTTTCCGCATGAGCTGCATATACGGCCCGCATCAGTTCGGGACCGAGGACCAGGGCTGGATAGCCCATTGCCTGGCCCGCGCCCTGCACGGCCTGCCTTTGACCATTTACGGCGACGGCATGCAGGTGAGGGATGTCCTGTTCATAGACGACCTCCTCGACGCCTTCCAGCTCGCAGCCGGGCGCATTGACAGCATCTCGGGCGAGCCCTTCAACATCGGCGGCGGACCCGAAAATACCATCAGCCTCATAGAACTGCTTGACCTGATCCGGGACATCCACGGGAAGGTCCCGCCTCTGCTCACCGGAGAATGGCGCCCGGGCGACCAGAAATATTATGTTACCGATTTCGGGAAATTCAATCAGGCAACCGGCTGGCGGCCGCAGGTCAGCCCCCGGGAAGGCATAACCGCGCTCTACAGGTGGCTTTCCGAATGCAAGCCGGGCCCCTTTTTCCTGAGCAGGAACAGGGCGGTGCAATGAGAGCCGCCCTGGTAAACCCCTGCTGGGATTTCGAGGGCAGCATATATTTCGGTTGCCGGGAGCGCCACCTGCCGATTGAATTCGGCTACGCCAAGGCGCTGCTGGAGCGCTCCGGCCACGAGGCGCTCATCATCGACTGCGGCCTCGAAGGGCTCTCGCCCGGAGAGCTGCTGAAGAAAATTGCCGTTTTCAAGCCCCACATCACGGTCGTGCCGACCGCGCCGACGTATCTTTTCTGGAGATGCCCTCCCCCGGAGCTGCGCGTCCCCATTGAGACGCTGGGACTTCTGCGGGACAGCGGCGGCATCCTGATCGCCGTGGGGCCGCATGGGTCCAGCACGCCCCATTCCACGATGGACAAGACCGGGGCGGACTACCTTATCCGGGGCGAATTCGAGGAAGTCCTGCCCGTCCTGGCGGAAATGCCCCGCGGCTCCTGGACGGAGCCTGCCTGCGTTTACCGGCGGGGAGAGACGAAAAAAGCAGGCAGGCCGCATGAGACGGACCTGGGCTGCCTGCCCGCAATCAAATGGCCGGACTCCTACGTCCTGAACCATTTCCATCACCATCACCGCTTCGACGCCGCGCCCCGGGGCCCGGGTGCGGAGATCGAGAGCTCGCGCGGCTGCCCCTTTTCCTGCTCTTTCTGCGCCCGCGAGAATTTCCGCGGCTCTTACCGGAGGCGCCGGCTCGCCGTTTTCCTCAAGGAGCTTGATTCCCTGATTTCCCAGGGGGCCCGCTATTTTTATTTCATAGACGAGATATTCTTTCCCCATCCCGAAATTATGCGCGCGCTGGCTGTCCGGAAAATCGCCTTCGGCATCCAGACGCGAATCGACCTGTGGTCCGAACGGGACCTGGAGGCTCTGGGGCGGGCGGGCTGCGTTTCCATCGAGGCCGGTATTGAAAGCATCAGCGAAGAGGGGCGGAACCGTTTTAACAAAAAATCGGCGGTTAACACGGCCGCACTGGAAGACCTCCTTTACGAAGCCAAGCAGCATGTGCCTTTCGTCCAGGCCACATTGCTGGGCTGCCCTTCCGACCGGGACGAGCAGGTCGCCGAATGGCGAGAGCGGTTGAGAGGCCGCGGCATATGGGCGAACGAGCCCGTGCCGCTGTTCCCGTATCCCGGCTCAGCGGAATACCGCCGCCTCTGGGGCGAGCCGGACGATTCCGCCTGGGAACGGGCCCACAGCCATTACCTGGAAGAGAACAGAATATTCAGCGACATACAGGCAGCGAGGCCGTACGCGCTTGCCGAACTGGAAAAGAGGGGGGCCGATGCCCACTGACGATTGTGACAATGTCAAGGCTGTTCAAAAGCGAGTCGATTCAAAGCAGCACACGAGCATTTTTCAACAGCGTTACAACGTGCTGATGACGGCCGATTCGGTGGGCGGAGTTTTTCCGTACTCGGTTGAGCTGGCGCGCGCCTATAACCGCAGAGGGATTTCCGTTACCCTGGCCGTAATGGGCGGCGAGTTGGATGCGCGCAAGCGGACGGATACCCTGGACCTGTCCGGCACTGAAATAATTGAGAGCAGCTACAGGCTGGAATGGATGGACGACCCGTGGGATGATGTGGAGGCGGCCGGCGGCTGGCTCCTTGAAATCCAGAAGCAGACCCGCCCCGATATCATCCACCTCAATACTCTTGTCCACGGCAACCTTCCATGGCAGGGGCATGCGCCCGTGCTGGTCGTGGGGCACTCCTGCGTGCTGTCCTGGTGGGATGCTGTCCGCAAGGACAAGCTGCCGAGAGCCTGGAAATATTATGCCGTGCGTGTCGAGGCCGGGCTGCATGCAGCCGATGCCGTCGCGGCCCCGTCCGCGGCCATGCTGGCGTGCCTGGAAACGCATTACGGGCCTTTCCGCAGACCCGTTGCGATCCATAACGGGATTGACACATCCCGGTTCTGGCCGGGCCGGAAGCGGGAATTCATCCTGACTGCCGGCCGCCTCGGGGACGAAGCTAAAAACATAAAGGCGCTGGCGTCCATAGCCGCCGAACTCCCCTGGCCGGTTTTCTCCGCGGGAGACCCCCATGATGCGGGCGGTACGGTCAATTACCTGGGCCGCATGTCGAGGCAGGCGCTGGCGGCATGGTTCTCGCGCGCTTCAATTTACGCGCTGCCCGCCAGATACGAACCCTTCGGGCTGACGGCCCTCGAGGCGGGCCTGTCCGGCTGCGCGCTCGTCCTCGGAGATATCCCGAGCCTG
The DNA here is from genome assembly GCA_964556675.1 of uncultured Syntrophaceae bacterium. Classification (GTDB taxonomy): domain Bacteria; phylum Desulfobacterota; class Syntrophia; order Syntrophales; family UBA4778; genus JBDKTK01. Next base: position 7,576 of record CAZKYN010000073.1, on the reverse strand, counting down.
CGGGAGGTATGGGGCAGCGCGGCCCTGTTTGTCGACCCCGAAGACCCCAAAAAGCTCCGGGAGGCGATAAAGTACCTGACCTCAGACAAGGGCCTGCGAGGGGAATTCTCCCGGCGCGCGCGCGAAAGGGCGCTCGAATACTCCGTTGAGAAGAGCGCGGCCGCCTACCTGGACCTGTATGCCGCCCTGCAAGCCGGCAAGCTTCCGGAAAATATTCCCGGTGCCGCGGAACCAAGCCATGACCGGGCCGGAAAGGACGACCGGAAGTACGACCTGACGGCCGGAGGCCCCCCATGAAGATATTCATGTTCTACCACTCCGTCCTGTCCGACTGGAACCACGGCAACGCCCATTTCCTGCGCGGCATCGCGACCGAGCTCATGGCGGCAGGCCATGAAGTGGCTATTCTGGAAAGCGCGAACGCTTGGAGCAGGCTCAACCTGGTCAGAGAGCACGGCGAAGCCCCCTTGCGCGAATTCCGCCGGGCGTATCCCCATCTGAATCCGATAGTCTACGATGACGATATCGTCCTGGAAAGCGCTATAGAGGGCGCCGATCTGGTTATCGTTCACGAGTGGAACACGCATTCCCTGGTCAAGCGCATCGGGCAGGCGCGCTCCCGGAACCGCGGCATGCGCATTCTGTTTCATGACACGCATCACCGTTCGGTGACCGACCCGGGCGCCATGGCGGCCTATGATCTTAAACACTACGACGGCGTGCTGGCGTTCGGCGAGGCATTGCGCCGCATTTACGCGGAGCGGTCGCTTGCCCGGCGGGCCTGGACCTGGCACGAGGCGGCGGACACAAGGGTGTTCAAGCCCCTGCCCGGGCGTCCCAACGAAGGGGACCTCGCCTGGGTCGGAAACTGGGGAGACGAGGAGCGGACGCGGGAGGTCCTGGAGTATCTGGTCGGCCCCGTTGCGGCATTGAACATCAGGTGCAGCGTTTACGGTGTGCGCTATCCCGAGAGCGTCCGTCTCCTTCTTAAAGAGAACTCCATTGCCTGCTCGGGATGGGCGCCGAATTTCCGGGTGCCGCGGATCTTCGCGGCCCACCGGCTCACGGTCCATATCCCGCGACGCCCATACACGACGGCGCTGCCGGGCATCCCGACTATCCGGGTATTCGAGGCCCTGGCCTGCGGCATACCTCTGGTCTGCTCTCCGTGGGACGACTGCGAGGGGCTGTTCGCGCCGGGAGAGGATTTCCTGGTTGCGGCCGACGGCCGCCGGATGGCCGGACATATGAAGGAAATACTCCACGAGCCCGGCCTCGCGGCAAGCCTCGCCGCCCATGGGCTGCGCACAATCAGGGAGCGGCACAACTGCGCCCGCCGCGCCGCGGAGCTCCTGGAGATCTGCAGGGGGCTGGGGCTCAATGTTGAAGCTCCCGGCAATAAACTTTCAGAGGTGAAATCATGCCGGGCCTGAAAATCGCGTTCTTCGGCTCAAGCCTCGTGTCCTCTTACTGGAATGGGGCCGCAACCTATTACCGGGGGATCATCCGCGAGCTGCACGGGCGCGGGCACGAGACCACGTTCTACGAGCCGGACGCGTACGGGCGTCAGCAGCACAGGGACATGGCGGACCCCCCCTGGGCAAGTGTCTGCGTCTACAGCGCCGATGAGGAAGGCGTCGATGAATGCCTCGAAAAAGCCGGAACGGCCGATCTCATCGTGAAGGCGAGCGGCGTGGGGGTAAACGACGAGTACCTCGAAGAGGCGGTCCTGGGGCTTCGCAAGCCGGGAAAATCCGTCATTTTCTGGGACGTGGACGCGCCGGCGACGCTGGACCGCGCGCATTCGAACCCCCGCGACCCCTTCCGGGCGCTGGTCCCCCGCTACGATATGGTCCTCACCTATGGCGGCGGCGACCCCGTAGTGGACGCCTACATCAGACTCGGCGCCCGCTCGTGCATCCCGGTTTACAACGCCCTGGACCCCGAAACCCATTACCCGGTCGAGCCCGGCAGCCGCTTCCGGGCGGACCTCGGTTTCCTGGGCAACAGGCTCCCGGACAGGGAGGAGCGCGTCGGGGAATTCTTCCTGAAGGCGGCCGCTGCCGCTCCGCAGCACACTTTCATAATGGGGGGGAACGGCTGGGAGGGCAAGGCCATGCCCGCCAACGTGAAATGGATAGGGCACGTGCCCACAAACGACCACAACCTGTTCAACTGCTCCGTCCGCATGGTCCTTAACGTGAACCGGCAAAGCATGGCGAATTACGGCTTCTCGCCGCCGACGCGCATCTTCGAGGCGGCCGGGGCGGGCTCGTGCATAATCACCGACAACTGGGAGGGCATTGACTATTTCCTGGAGCCGGGCGCCGAGGTCCTCGTGGCAGACAGCGGGGACGAGGTCGCCGGATACTTGGCGGGACTCGATCCCGGGAAAGCGCGGGCCGTCGGCAGGGCCGGGCGGGCCGCCGTGCTGTCCAGGCACACTTATGCGCACAGGGCGCGCCAGCTGGAAAATATTCTCGGCATTTAAGATTGCCGGCAGGGAGGACTCCGTTTGGAAAAGCTCAAGATCGTAATCCTCGGACTCTCCATAACGTCATCGTGGGGAAACGGCCACGCGACGACTTACAGGGGCCTCGTTCGCGAGCTCGCCCGGCTCGGGCACGACGTCCTTTTCCTGGAGCGCGACGTCCCCTGGTACGCGGCCAACCGGGATGACCCCTTTGCATTCGGCAGGACTGCGCTCTATTCCGATCCCGGGGACCTCCGCGACCGCTTCGAGACGGAGGTCCGGGAAGCCGATTTCGTGATGGTCGGCTCCTACGTGCCGGACGGGATATCTGTCGGCCGTTGGGTGATTGAAACAGCCGGAGGGGCCACGGGCTTCTACGATATCGACACGCCGGTCACGCTGGCCCGGCTCTCCCGCGGCAACGGTCAGTACATCGCGAAGGATATGATCGCGCAATACGGCCTTTACCTCTCGTTCACAGGCGGTCCGATCCTGGAGAAGCTTGCGAAGGAGTACGGCGCCAACATGCCGCGCGCCTTTTACTGCTCCTTTGATCCGGAGCTGTACCGCCCGGGCATGAAAGAGGCGGACTGGGACCTGGGCTACATGGGGACTTACAGCCGGGACAGGCAGCCCGCCCTCGAGTCGCTGATGCTTGAGCCGGCCCGCCGGTGGCCTGAGGGCCGCTTCACAGTTGCCGGGCCCCTCTACCCGGGCGAACTGCAATGGCCTCTCAATGTAGGCAGGGTCGACCACGTAAACCCGCTCAGGCACCGCGACTTCTATCTTGCGCAGAAGTTCACGCTCAATATCACCAGGGCCGAGATGGTCCGGGCCGGGTACTCGCCCAGCGTAAGGCTTTTCGAGGCGGCGGGGTGCGGGGTCCCGATAATAAGCGATTACTGGGAAGGCATTGAGGATTTCTTCGATATCGGCGCCGAGGTGCTGATTTCCCGCTCTGCGGGGCAGACTCTGGAATTCATCCGCGACCTGCCGGAACCGGAACGCCGGGCGATCGGGGAGCGGGCGAGGCTCAGGGCCCTGGCCGGCCATACGGCGGCGCACAGGGCGCGCGAGCTGGTCAGGCATATACAAGAATTACAAAAGATGTAGGGGCGGCCTGCGGCCGCCCTCAAATTTATAAAAGATCGCCCGGATTGATTATGCAGAAAAGCAGTTTAAATCCCCCCTGCCCCCCTTTATGATAGGGGGGAGAAAAGAGGGAGTGTTTGAGAATAGTCATTTTCGGATTAACAATCAGCTCATCCTGGGGGAACGGACACGCCACCATCTGGCGGGGGCTGTGCTCATCCCTGGCGAAGCGCGGGCACGAGATCGTCTTCTATGAAAAGGATGTGCCGTACTACGCGGATAACCGCGACATGGAGAGGCCGCCCGGCGTACGGCTCCGTCTTTACAAAAGCTGGGACGAAGCGATGAAGCAGTCCCTGGCCGATGTGCGGAATTCCGATGTCTCCATGGTGACTTCCTACTGCCCGGACGGCATTGCCGCTTCCGAACACGTACTGGCGCATTCGCAGGGCCTGAAGGTCTTCTATGACCTTGACACTCCCGTAACCCTGCAGGCGCTGGCCCGAGGCGAACGCGTCCCTTATATAGGAAGCGGCGGGTTCGCCGGCTTCGACCTTGTACTGAGTTTCACGGGGGGCGAGGCCCTGGGCGAGATGCGACGCAGGCTCAGAGCTAAAAAAACGGCCGCCCTTTACGGCAGCGTAGACCCGGAGGTGCACCGGCCCGTTTATGTCCCGGAAATCTGCCGCGTTGATTTCTCGTATCTCGGGACTTACGCCGCGGACCGTCAGGCGGCGCTCGAAACGCTTTTTGTCCGGGCCGCGCGCCGGCTGCCGGGGAAGACCTTCCTGATCGGCGGGTCGCTTTACCCTCCGGGCTTCCCCTGGGCCGGGAATATCTTCTATGTCCCCCACGTGGCCCCGCCCGAACATGCGCGCTTCTATTGCGCATCGCGCCTGACGCTGAACGTCACGCGGGGCGCGATGGCGCGGATGGGCTACTGCCCCTCGGGGAGGCTCTTCGAGGCGGCCGCCTGCGGAACGCCGATCCTGAGCGACAGGTGGGAGGGGCTCGAGAGCTTTTTTGAACCGGGCAAAGAAATCCTTCCGGCCGAAGACACCGAAGATGTCCTGGAGGCAATTGGGAAAAAACCTGCGGAGCTTGCCGCCATCAGCCTGGCGGCCCGGCAAAGAGTGCTGCGCGAGCACACGGCGGAAAACCGCGCGGTCCAGTTCGAGGCATTTATGAACGGGAAGGGTTGAGGCATGTGGGGCATCATCCCGGCAGCGGGCGCAGGGAGCCGCATTCAGCCCCTGGCCTTTTCCAAGGAGCTGCTCCCAGTGGGGAGCCGCCTGGACGGGGAGATTGAAAGGCCCAAGGCTGTGAGCGAATACCTGGTGGAAAGGATGGTCCTCGGCGGTGTTACCAGGATCTGCTTCGTAATATCGGCAGGCAAGTCCGACATTATGGAATACTACGGCGGCTCCATCTCCGGGATACCGATCTGCTATGCCGTGCAGCAGAGCGCCTGCGGCCTGTGCGACGCGATCTTCCAGGCCCTGCCCCTTGTCCATCCCGAGGAAGAGGCGGTGGTGGGGCTTCCCGACACGATCTGGTTCCCTGCGGACGGCCTCGCCGCCCTGCCCGCCGGCGCCTTCTCTTTCCTGGTATTCCCGGTGGACGACCCCGCTCTCTTCGACGCGGTGGTCACCGGCGCGAACGACAGCGTGCTCGAGATCCAGGTCAAGGACCCGCGGGCCAAATCATCCTGGATCTGGGGGGCCTTCCGGTTTCCGGGATCGGTCCTCCACGGCCTGCACCGGCTCTGGATCAGCCGCGGCCGCAAAGACGAATACCTGGGCACCCTCGTCAACGCATATCTCGCTGCGGGCGGGAAGGCCTGGGCCGTGCGCGCCGGCAAAGCCTATGTGGATGTGGGGACTTTTAACGGATACAGGCGGGCTCTGCGCCTGCTGGCCTCGGAAGAGCCGGGCCCCGGCGTCCGGGATTCTGTGAATATCGACCGGTTAATCGCCGGGGATTTAAGGAGCGCAACATGATCAGGACCGGACCGGGCATTCTCCCCCATGCCGACCAGGAGACAATCAGGGCGCGCGTCCGGGAGCTCGGGGAGTGGTTCCAGAACATGGACCTGCAAGGCGTCCAGACGGCCCCCGACCACTTCCTCGGCGATTACCCGATGGTCAAATGGCGGCGCTTCTCCCGTTCCATACCGGTCGACCTGAGCGGCAGGACGGTCCTGGACGTCGGCTGCAATGCCGGTTTTTATTCCATCGAGATGAAGAAGCGGGGGGCGGACCGGGTGCTGGGGATCGATTGCGACGAGGACTACCTTGCCCAGGCCCGCTTTGCCGCGGAAGTCTGCGGGGCCGATATAGAGTTCCTGAATATGTCCGTATACGACGTGGCCCGGCTCGGCGAAAGATTCGACATCGTGCTGTTCCTGGGTGTGCTGTACCACCTTCGCCATCCGCTGCTCGCCCTGGACCTTCTGTACGAGCACGTGACGCGCGACCTCCTCGTGTTTCAATCGATGCTGCGCGGCAGCATGAAACCGGCTGAAGAAAGGGACGATTATGCCTTCTGGGACAAGCAGGTCTTCGATAACCCGGATTTTCCCCGGATGCATTTCATCGAGAAAAACTTCGCGGGCGATCCGACCAACTGGTGGATCCCCAACCGGGCCTGCGCCGAAGGCCTCCTGAGGAGCGCGGGATTCGAGATACTCGAACACCCCGAACAGGAAGTATATATCTGCCGCCGCATACCGGGGATCGGTAAATGATCGAGGCAGTCATGCTCTGGAACGAACCCAACAATCTCTCCCACTGGGACTTCAACATAGACCGCGACTGGAGCATCTACTCGGAAATGGTCAAGCAGGCCGGCATGGCGGTCAAGGCCGAAAACCCCGCCCTGCTCAGGGTACTGGGAGGAATCTCGCCCATCGACCCGGATTTTATTATGAACATGAAATCGAAAGGCGTCCTGGACCACGTGGACGTCCTCGCCGTCCACGGTTTCCCTCTGGACTGGAACCACTGGACGATCCACGAGTGGCCCGACAAGCTCGCCGAGATCGAGCGGGTCAGCCCGCTGCCGGTGTGGGTGTCGGAAGTCGGAGTGTCCACTTTCGGGGCCGAGGAGGTCCAGATTTTCGGGATCCGCAGGACGGCCGAGCTCCTGGTCAACAGGACCGCCCGCATCCACTGGTACAGTCTCTACGACCTGCCGCGCGCCTGGCCCGCGGAGACCAGACACAGGGAGAGTGAAGGATCTTCGTATTACCGTCATTTTTACATGGGGATACTGAGAGAGGACGGCAGCCCCAAGCTCGGCCTTTCCGCCTTTGCGGAATTAACACCCGCTTTCGGCATCTGCCAGTGGTTTCATTTCGCCGATCACCGCCTGGACGAGGCCGTGAACTGGCTGAAGAAGCTCGGCGTCAGGCGCCTGCGGACGGGGATCAGCTGGGCGGACAGTTTCCGCCCCGGAGCCGAAATGTGGTTTGACCGGCAGATGCGGGCGCTCGACCGCTTTGACGTCACACTGACATTTTGCTTCACTCCGGCGGAACTGGGAATCAGCCCCCACCATACAAGCCCGCCCCGGGAACCGCGGGCCTACGCAGATTTTTGTGCAAGGATGGTAAGGAGATATGCACTCTGACATCCTGAGGGAGATTGTCGCCGGAAATTCCGGCGGGCGCGAGATCCTGGTCGTTGCAGCCCACCCTGACGATGAGACGATCGGCTGCGGGGCGACCCTGAAGAAGGCGGGCGGCAGGGTTTACGTCCTGCATGTTACGGACGGGGCGCCGCGCGACATGGTAGACGCCGGGGCGGCGGGGTTTTCCACCCGGGAGGCGTATGCCCAGGCGCGCCGAGCCGAAGCGAGGGCCGCCCTCAAACTGGCGGGACTCGGTCCGGAGCGCTGCCGCATGCTGGGCATTGTGGACCAGGAAACGGCCTTGAGGCTGGCGGACATCACTCTGATGCTCCGGGACCTGATCTGTGAAGTGTCCCCCGGGATCGTCCTGACGCACCCGTA
>CAZKYN010000072.1:0-13906 GCA_964556675.1 uncultured Syntrophaceae bacterium | reverse complement strand
GGAGCCCCTAGGCATCTGAAGCCTTCATGATGAACGAAGGCGGATCCATGCCCACCCTCTATGCCTTCCCGCCGGGCTCGCGCGAAGGCATAAAGATCCAGAATGAGCCGATCTCGGCCTTCTTTCGCGAGTACAGCGAGTTGATTTCGGAAATAATCAAGCTGCTTCAGCCGGAGGTCCTGGACCATTTGAACCTGGTGCTGGTCATAGACCTGATCACTTTGAGCGATGAGAGGGTTTTACATTGAACGCCTCTCTGCAGGTCCAATACGCCCCCGCAACAAATATCAGGACATCGTTGTGTAGAGCGAGTCAGGCATAAAGCTATCTCAGGAAAATCTTATACCCCGCCAGCAGTGACCCCGGGACAAGGTCCAGCGCGCCGGAGGCCTCCGCGACGGGCGTGAAGCCGCAGGCCCTGCAGTCCACATTGCCGCGCCTGCGCGCATAACAGCCGCAGGTTATAGTGCCGTCGGGATCGGCATTGACCAGCAGGTCTTCATGACAGTTCCAGGCATTGTCCATCATTGCCCTGAGGCGATTCGCCGAGTTCAGGACGGGGAAGCCTTTGCGTTTCAGGGCCAGCACGTTCTCCAGGGCGGCCCGCCGCTCTTCTCCTGACAGGGCCAGGTCTCCTTCACCCTGCCCGTAAGGATAAAAGAGCTGGACCGTGATCCCTTTCACGGCGGTAATTTCCCGCAGCCTGACCGCAAGCCTTTCCAGGCATTTCCAGTTTCCCCGGTGCATTGTGAAATGGACGTACAGATTGGGGTGGCGCGATCGGGCGAGATTGGCCCAGACCCGGTCGAAAGAACCGCTGCGGAATCTGTCCTGGGTTTCCTTGAGCCCGTCAAGGCTCACCCATAACAGGTCGACGGGGATATCCAGCGGCATGGTCCCGTTCGTCGTGGCCGCAACTTTCAGGAACCGTGCCTTTGCATAACGGACGAGATCGGAAATCCTCCGGGGGCCGTCCCTCCACAGAAGCGGCTCGCCTCCTTCCAGTACCGCTATCCTCGTGCCCAGGGATTGCAGATCATCAAGGACCCTGACCGCCGTTTCCCAGCCCATGTCCGCATCGGCATCCTTTGCCTTAAAATGAAAGGGGCACATAGTGCAGGCAAGGTTGCACTTATATGTCAACTTCACGCTCGCCAGCAGGGGCGCCCGCTTTCCGATGACTCGGCGCTGCAGATAGAGCGCGGATAAGCTTAAAAAATCAGTCAAAATCATCTTTGAACCGGTCCCGGATTATATACGGCAGGACCGATTTGGGGAAGCATTTCCTTGGCATCATCAGGACTTGCAACAAAGATCAAACAGGAAAAATCATAATGACACCGACTGACCCGGTTCGGGCAAATCGATGAAAAAAGGCGTCCAACTCATTATTGTGCTCTTGCTATCAGGCCTGCGCACCACCTTCCAAACTATGGCATTTCTCCGGGGCCGGCGTCTGGAACCTTTCCGAAAAGCTCAGCCCCGTTGCTGATCTGGGAATAGACCGCAACCCCGATCCGTATTCGCGGACAGACCCGGCCTATTTACTGGGGGGTCATGTATTCCCGGAAAAAAGATCTTGCGGAGTTCGGTTTCGGGGTGAAATTCGGCATCAACGGCACTGCTCCGGGATATTCAGTCCTGGCGGGGGTTACTTTCCATTTTTAAAAAGGCCATGGGCGCCGCTGCACCCATGGCCGCTTTCACGTTCATCTATCGATGATCTATTTCACTGCGTCTTGAAGCGCTTTGCCAGGCGTGAACTTCGGCACGTTTTTCGCCGCTATGTCGATTTCCTTGCCCGTCTGCGGGTTGCGGCCCTTGCGCGCCGCCCGCTTGGATATGCTGAAAGCGCCGAATCCCGCCAGGGTGACTTTCTCCTGTTTCTTCAAAGCGTCGGTAATCGTGTCAAGAACGCAATCAACCGCAGCTTCAGCCTGTTTCCTTGTCCCAAGCACCTTTGCCACTTCATTGACCAAATCCGTTCTGTTCATTTTCCCCTCCCTTTTTTAGATGAAATTATGGATAAAATCAGGCCTTTCAGCTTTTAATCATAGTAATTGCCCGATTCTTTTTCAACGTGATTAAAATTCAACAAATCAGAAAAAGCGCCTTTGCAGCTTGCCCTCGTGCACAACTATGGCCGCGATCTCCTCTATCGACATCGACGTCACGTTCACCGACGGTATATCTTCGTAAGCATACAGGGTTTCGGTCATGGCGACTTCGAATTGGCACTGGCTCAGGGAGGCGTAACGGGTATTAGGCATGCGCCCGGAGCGGATCTTCTGGAGTCGCTCCGGAGAGATGGTGAGCCCGAAGAGCTTTTTCCGGAAAGGGACAAGCGTTTCGGGCAGAGTAGTATGTCTTTTGAGCAGGTTTTCTTCCGTCAGAGGGTAGTTGGCGGCATAAATGCCGAACTGAAGCCCCAGGTACAGGCACGTGGGGGTCTTGCCCGACCGGGAGACTCCGAGCAGGATTATCTCCGCCCTGTCGTAGTCCTTTGTCGAGACTCCGTCGTCCGTGTCGATAGCGTAGTTCATTGCCTCGATCCGCACGTTGTAGACCGAATCGTTAACCAGGCCGTGATAGCGCCCGATAGTATGCGACGACTGCATGCTCAGCTCGCTTTCCAGACGGCTGATGAAAGTGTCGAAGAAGTCAAAGAAGACACAGGAGCTGTTCTTGAAAAGCCGCCGGAACTCGGGGTTTATAAGCGTGCTGAAGACTATGGGACGAATGCCCTTGGCGTTCGCGTCCATGTTGATCTGCATTATCGCCTGACTTGCCTTGCTGAAGGTGTCGACAAACGGCAGTGTGACCTGGTCGAATTCAAGCGGGTCGAACTGGGTCAGGAGACTCTGGCCAAGGGTTTCGGCCGTGATAGCCGTGCTGTCGGATATGAAAAAAATTGTCCTTTTTTTTCCTGCCGCTTCCGACATCTAAGGAATCCCCGAATTTATCCTTACCTTGTGTATACGTTTAACCTCCAAAATTCAAGCCCATTATAGGCCTTCTTCAATGCAGGCGACCGATTTTAAGACAAGTTTTCCGGACAAATCAGGGTTCAGGCGAAATAAAATCAGGAAATTCCCGGATGGCGCATATCTGCCTTTTCCCGGAGAATCATACTGGAAACAATCAGGAGGTGATCTATGGACAAAGAGGCGTTCAAAAAAGATATGGATAACGAGTTCCGGGAACTGAGTTCGCGGATTGACAGGATCAGGGCGGCTTTCGAATCCGTAGAGGAGCCCGACCGGATGAAATTCGAAATGGAAATGGAAAACATTCTCCAGAAAAGGGAGATAGCCCGGCAGAAAATAAACGACCTGGAATCGGCCAGAGATAATTGGGCCTATTTCCGGATGGAAGCCGAAGTCGCCGAACAGGACCTGAAACTAGCCGTCGAGGACGCCAACAATCTCCTTTCCCGGGCGCGCCCGAGCTGATGGAGTTCCAGGCTGTCCTCCCCCGGGAAAAAACCCGGGGGCTTTCCCCATTTCGGGGGAAATAGATTGCTTCTTCGCAGGGCGGCCGCGCGCCGCCCCCGCCCTCCTATTATTATTGCATTATCCATTATTTGCATTATCCATGCTTCTCGTATATAAACGCCCCCATGTATGAGGTCATAATAAAAAGGGATTTCTCCGCAGCCCATATGATCAAAGAGATCGGCGGCAAGTGCGAGGAGCTGCACGGCCATAATTTTCTGGTGGAAGCGGCTGTCTCGGCGCCGGATCTAAACAGCGAAGGCATAGTGATCGATTTCCGGGAGGTGAAAAGCCGGCTTGCCGGCATTCTCGGCGAGTTTGACCACAGGTGCCTCAACGACCTGCCTTTTTTCTCTTCCAACAGCCCCACTGCGGAAAATATCGCCCGTTTCATTTTTGACCGGCTCAGGGAAAAGCTGCCGGCCGGGATTGCCCTTGCGAGGGTGACCGTGTGGGAATCCGATGATGCGCGGGTTTCATATACCGGGGCCGGTGCATAGCATTATGGTAGACGTCCAGAACCAGAAAGACGAAAGAAACATCAATATAAAAAAAGTCGGGGTCAAAGGCATAAAATACCCGGTAATCGTGCTTGACCGGGCAAACGGCATCCAGCACGTGAATGCCACGATCAACATGTACGTGAACCTCCCCCACCATTTCAAGGGCACGCACATGAGCCGTTTCGTCGAGGTCCTCAACGAGTTCCGCGGCCGGATCAACATCAAGACATACAGGGCGATCCTCGAGGAGATCAAGGGCAAGCTCAATGCGGAATCGGCCCACATGGAAATAGAGTTCCCTTATTTCATCGAAAAGACGGCGCCTGTTTCGGGCGCGAAAAGCCTCATGGAATACACATGCTGGTTCTCGGGAAGCAATGACGGCCGGGAAACCGATTTCCTGGTCGGGGTTATGGTCCCGGTAACGACCGTCTGCCCCTGCTCCAAGGAGATCAGCGACCTGGGAGCGCACAACCAGCGCAGCATTGTGAAGGTCAATCTGCGTTTTAAAAGGTTCTTCTGGATCGAAGATGTGATCAAGCTGGTGGAGGAATCGGCAAGCGCCGACGTATTTTCTCTTCTGAAGAGGGTCGACGAGAAGTACGTCACCGAGAAGGCCTTCGAAAATCCCATGTTCGTCGAGGACGTGGTCCGCAGCGTCGCGGAGAAGCTCAACAAGGACACCAATTTCACCTGGTACAGTGTGGAAGCCGAAAACATCGAAAGCATTCACTATCACAGCGCGTATGCCTGGGTGGAAAAGGAGTAGGACATCGAGTATTCGGCAGTTTAAAAAACAGCTTCAGGCTTTTTCAAACTGCCCAACCTTTTTTACCCCGAAAACCACCGCACCATCCGGAGTGCAAAGAGACCTCCCCGGGAAAACGGCTTATGAAACACGTCAGACTTGCAGTTGTCTTTCATCTTTTGGCTTTTTTCCTCTTCTGCCTTGCCTTTCCCGGTATTTCCAGCGCCAATCCGTCCTCTGATGCCCAGCGGGGGTATGCCTATCCGATTGCGGGGTCTTACGATGCGACCATCCTGGGGACGCCCGATTACCTGAAATTCCCAATGCCGGGGAAAATCAATGTGCGGCCGCTCGTTCTCGATATTATACCGGGACTGAAACGGCCGGACGTTTTTTACTACGACGAGGGTCTGCATTGCATGTTCGCCCGGCAGAAGGGAAAGGCCCCCCTGGTTTTTCTGATCGCCGGCACCGGCGCCAACGACAGGTCCAACAAAGTAATAGTAATGATGAGCGCGCTTTACGGGGCCGGTTTTCATGTGATCACCCTGCCTTCGCCGTCTCACCCGAATTTCATCATCTCCGCGTCCCGGAGCCACGTTCCGGGGGACCTGACCGAGGAGGCGGCCGATCTCTACAATGTAATGGAAGCCGCCTGGAACAAGGTGAGGAAGGAAGCAGAGGTAACGGAATTCCACCTGGGCGGTTATAGCCTGGGCGGGACCCATGCGGCCTTTGTCGCAAAGCTCGACGAGGAGCGCCGGATCTTTAATTTCCGGAAGGTCATGATGCTCAATCCGGCGGTGAACCTCTATAAATCCATTGTGAAAATTGAGGGCCTGCTGGACAGGATACCGGGGGGGAAAAGGAAGATAGGGGCCTATCTGAATTTAATGATGGCCAGGCTCACTGATTTTTACCGAACGGGCGACTTCACGGAAATAAATACCGAGTTCCTGTACACCGCATACAAATCGGGCCTTTTCACGGAAGACGAAAGCGGGGGGCTTATCGGCGTGTCGTTCCGGATCAGCCTCGCCGGCCTGATCTTTGCGTCTGACGTTATGACGCGCGGCGGCTATGTCGTACCCAAAAACCGGGAGTTGACCGGCTCCGACCGCCTCGGTGATTATTTCCTGGTCTGCTTCCACCTGAGTTTTATGGACTATTTCGACGAATATTTCTATCCCTATAAGCGGAAACAACATCCCGGGCTGTCCCGGGCAGATCTGATTGATTCGCTCGGGCTGCCAAGCATCGAGGGATTCCTCCGATCTTCGTCCAAAATCGGGGTGGTCACCAACGAGAACGATTTTATCCTTGACAGGGGCGAGGTGGATTACCTGCGCAGGGTCTTCGGGGAACGGGCGGTTGTCTACCCGAGGGGCGGACATCTCGGCAACCTTGAATACCGGGACAACATGGAAGAGTTCATTAACTTTTTCAAACGATAAGGGACTCCTGTTCATGAAATTCAACCGCATCGTTCTGATCCTCCTCACCATGATGACCCTTTCCGGGTGCGCAGCCTCCCGGAGTGAAATTATTCCCGCCCGGCATCCCGTCCATAAGCAGGAACAGGCGCCCGTCCAGGGAACAGACGAGCGTCCCATGCATGTCGCCGCGGAGTTCAACGACGACGAGCGGATTATCGGCGTTTATGACCCGTGGGAGGAATTCAACCTGGAGATGTACAGGTTCAATTACAATTTTGACAAATACGTCTACCTGCCCGTCGTGTCCGCCTATGAATTCATCACGCCCGTACGCGTCCAGAAAAGCATCACAAATTTTTTCGAAAACATCTCGGAAACCCGCAATCTCTATAACAGCATTTTCCAGCTGAAAGGGAGGAAGTCGGCCATAGTCCTGGGCCGTTTTGTCACCAACACGACAATCGGCATCGGCGGCCTGTTCGACCCGGCAAGTTCGCTGGGATTGAAAAAGCAAAATGCGGATTTCGGCCAGACCCTCGGCCTTTGGGGACTCGGTTCAGGTCCCTACCTGGTTGTGCCCGTGCTCGGCCCCAATACGGTGCGCAGCACGGGGGGGTTCGCGGTCGATGCCGGCGTCCGCTATGCCCTGATCTCGGCGCCCCTGGAGAACAACCTGGCAAACGGGACATCAATTTCCTACGGGGTCAGCTCGGTGGAAGCAGTGGACGCGCGGCATAAAATAGCCTTCCGCTATTTCGAGAGCGGATATCCATTCGAATACTACATCGTCCGCTTCCTCTATCTCAAGTACAGCGACTTCCAGCAGCTTAAATGATTTCACCGGAGCATGCCGGGACTCTATAAAAAATAAATTTTCAGGCAGGGAAAATGTGAAAAATCCGGAGGATCATCTTGGACCTGGTTGCTTGTTCAAATCGGACCGTCGTTTTCTTTGGGTCTACGGCTTTGCACTCATTATGCTGTTCGGCTCTCTTGCGGTGATTTGTTCTTTTGGCCCGGCACTGCGGTTTTCGATATTCATCGAAAATGGGCCCGTCGAATCCATGTCGGCGGCCGGGTATTTTATCTGCATTGCCCTTATGTTCATCTGTTTCGGGAAAGAGGCCCGCAGGTACTGGCATGTCATCGTCGTCCTGGCGGCAATGGGGATGCGCGAGTTGGACTTCAACAGCCGCTTTACAGCCATGAGCGTGACAAAAATAAAATTTTACCTCAGCCCGGAAATGCCCTTTCACCATAAGTTCATTGCGGCCGCTTGCGCTTTGCTTGTTCTGTATTGCCTGGTGTGCCTGCTGGTCCGAAATTGGCGGGGTTTTCTTAACTCATTGAGGAAACACGAGCCTTACGCGCTGTTTGTGGCAACCGGTCTGGGGTTTCTCCTTGCCTCTGTAACCCTCGACGGTCTGGGAGGGAAGCTGATGAAGTTAGGCATTTTCCCTGATAAAAACTGGATTGAATGGGCTGAGAATGCGGAAGAGATGCTGGAATTATGGATCCCCGTGATGTTCACCCTGGGCTTAAGGTATTTTTGGGCGGAAAGACACCGGAAGTGTTGAATGCCTGTCCCAATATCTGTCTGCGCATATCAGCCGTCCGGCCAAAAGGGCCTAACTGCTCAGCCGGCGAAGAATCCCCTCGAGCAGCATGCGGGCCTCTTGCAGCCCCTTTCGGAAGGCCTCCGTAAAGGTAGAATCGTTCATCCTGCAGCTTAAAAAAAGCGGGGTATAAAAGATTGCATTGAACGATTCCAGTTCCCTGCCGTTTCCAAAGGCCTGCATCAAGAGTTCCTCGGTCGACTTGCGCCAGGAATTGAATGCTGAGGAGCAGGGCTGCAGGCCGGCGAGCACTTCTATTTCATTTATTTGCGCCGCGATCCGATCGCGGAAATTTTTGTCCATCAAGTCTTACCTTTTTACTGAAAACACTCAATGTTTCCGTTATACTCTTACATGATTTCAATTGAGCAGTTCAGGATATCATCGGCCCGATTATGGACACGTGCGCTTTCTGCCTGATTATCGCCGGCGAACTTGAGGCTTACAAGGTCTACGAGGACGAGTCCTGCCTGGCCTTCCTCGACGAGCGACCCGTTTTCCCCGGCCACACTCTGGTGGTGCCCAGAAACCATTATGCCACGCTGGCTGATCTGCCTCCCGGTCTGCTCGGCCCCCTTTTTTCCGATGTGGGAGTGATTGCACGGGCGGTCGAGACCGGGCTCGGAGCCGACGGCGCATTTATCGGCATCAACAACAAGGTGAGCCAAAGGGTCCCCCATCTCCACGTCCATGTCATCCCCCGGCGGTTCAAGGACGGCTTGAGGGGCTTCTTCTGGCCGCGGCAGAAGTACGCGGACGATGCCGAGGCAAGAGCATTTCAGGAGAAGCTCGCAGACGCTGCAACCATTTTAACCAAAACGTAAATACCAAAATTCTTGACAAGAGCAAACTGCGCTAATATTTTTGTTGTAAATTTTTCTAAAGGAGATATTTATGCCGACTTATGAATACCAGTGCGCGGCCTGCAAACATGAGTTCGCGCTTGTCCAGACAATCGCCGAGCATGAGAAAGGCAAGGTTTCCTGCCCCAAGTGCAAAAAGAAAAAGTCGCGGCAGGTCATATCCACATTCCTGACCAAGACTTCGCGGAAGAGCTGACCGGGGTAAACCGGATCAGAAGCACTCCTCCAGGGGCACGAACAGTCCTTTCAGGCCGGCCCGGGGTGGTCGTGTTTCACTTTCCTGCCGACCCGGCCCCAACGCTGCCTGCAAATAATCGTCCTTTCCGGGACGGCAATGGGCGCATGCTCATTTTGACCCCCCGATCGAAGTTTATATTGGACTTCAGCCGGTTGCCCTTTTTTCGCCTTCCCCCTGTCCGACATTATCAGGTTTCCGGCTGCGCCTCCAATCGAGAAAGTATTCTTTCCAATCATCAAACTGGTCATAGGCTGCGGGCACCACGACCAGGGTCAAAAACAATGATGTGAGCAGTCCCCCTATAACCGCAATGCCCATCGGAGACCGTGTCTCGGCGCCTTCCCCCAACCCGAGGGCGACCGGCAGCATGCCGAACACCATGGCAAACGTCGTCATCAGGATGGGCCTCATCCTCACCGGGCCCGCATGTATTATGGCATCCCTCCGGGACATCCCCCGCTCCCTCAAAGTGTTTGTGTAATCGACAAGCAGGATCGCGTTTTTCTTGACCAGCCCCATGAGAAGTATCAATCCGATAAAGCTGAATATGCTCAGAGTTTTGCCGGTGAGCAGCAGCGCCCCGAAAGCCCCGATAAATGAGAGCGGCATCGACAGCAGGACTGTGAACGGGTGGACGAAGCTCTCGAATTGGGACGCCAGGACCATGTACGCCATAATGATCCCGAGCATCAGGGCAAACAGCAGGAACTGGAAGGACTCCTTCATCGTGTCGGCCGCCCCCTTGTACCTGGGGATATAGTCGGCGGGGAGCACTTTTGCGGATATGGCGTTGAGCTCTTCCATCGCCTCGCCCAGCGGCTTCTTTTCGAGGTTGGCGAAAACCGTGACCGCCCTCTGGCGGTCGACGCGGTTGATGACGCTCGGCCCGCCCCCCTCGTCAATGCTGACGACATTGGAGAGCTCGATGAGCCGGCCGTCCCTGGCCCTCACATAGAGGCGGTTGAGGTCTTCCGGGTCCATCCTGTCCGACTGGTTGAGCCTGACGCGCACCTCGTATCGCCTCCCCTTGGATGTCTCCTTGTACTTGGTGATGTCGAGCTCGCCGCTGATCAGGAGATTGATCGCCTCAGCTATGGAAGACACGCTCACACCCAGGTCGGCCGCCTTGTCCCTGTTAATATAAACCCTGATCTCCGGCTTGCCCGCCTCCAGGGATGTGTCGACGTCGACGATCCCCGGCAGCCTGGAGAATTCCGCCACGATCTGCTTCGTATATGCAGTGAGCGAGTTCAGGTCGCTCCCCCTGATACTGTACTGGATAGGGACGTTCCTCTGCCCTCCCCCGATCAGGGAGACGTTTTCCGCGGTCCCCTTCAGGCCGGGAATCATGCGGAGCCTGCCGCGGATGTCGGTCATGATCTGCTCCTGGCTCCTCTTCCTGTCCCCCTTGCCCGTAAGGGTCACGAACATGTACCCCCTGTTGATCTGCGCCATCCTCCCCCAGCCCATGGCAAAATAGAGAGTTTTCACTTCGGGCAATGCGCTCACTTCCTTTTCCGCCATGCGGAACATCTCGTCGACCTTATCTACCGAATAATCGATCGGGGCCTCGAGCCTTACAATGAACTGACTCTGGTCCTCGGCGGGCACGAGCTCCTTTCCCAGGAACCGTGTTATGAACAGGCTGACAATGAAAACGGCGACGGCCATTCCCAGCACCAGTTTCCTGTGGTCGAGGCATACCGGGAGGATCCCCCGGTACAGGTTTTCCATTTTCTTGTAGACTGCTTCGAACCGGTCCCCGGCCCAGCGAAAACACCGGATGATTTTGTTCCCTTTCCCCTGGGCCCGGGTTTCACCTTTGACGATGGGTTTGAGGAACAGCGAGGACATCATCGGGGTCAGGGTGAAGGACACGATCAGCGAAACCAGCACGGAGAAGACGACCGTCAGGGCGAACTGGAGGAAGAAGCGGCCGATAATGCCCTTCATGAAAGCGACCGGCAGGAATATGACCACGACCGCGAAAGTCGTCGCCATGACCGCGAGCCCGATCTCCGCAGTTGCGAAGCTTGACGCCTCGCGCGGGTTCATTCCCTCCTCGACGTGCCGGTGGATGTTCTCGATGACAATGATAGCGTCGTCTATCAGGAGGCCGATGGAAAGCGTGAGGGCCAGCATTGTCATGTTGTTGAAAGTGAAGCCGAAGAACCTGATCAGGGCGAAGGTCGATATAACCGAGACAGGCAGGGCGCAGGCGCTGATCAGGGTCGTGCGCCACTCCCGCAGGAAGATGAACACTGCCAGGACGGCCAGCAGGCCCCCGATAATCAGGTGGTTCTGGACCTCGTTGATCGAACGCTTGATAAAGGTCGACTGGTCGAACGCGTATCCGATGGCAAGCCCGGGGGGGAGCGTCTTTTCCAGCTTTTTGACTTCCGCTTTCACCCGGTCCACGACTTCGACCGTATTGGTCCCGGACTGTTTCTGGATGCCGATGCCGATGGCCGGCACCCCGTTATAACGTGCGATGGTGCGCTTCTCCTGCATACCGTCCTCGACGCGGCCGATATCCCTGATCCGCACCGGGGCCCCCTTGTAATAGGCCACCACGAGGTCCTCGAATTCCGCTACCTTGGGGAACTCTCCCATGATCTTTACTGAGTATTCCTTGGAAGTGCTCTCGATGCGGCCGCCCGGCAATTCCACATTCTCCGTCTTGAGGTATTGCAGGACATCATTGGGGGCTATATGGAACGCGCTCAGCTTGTCTTTGTCGAGCCAGATTCTCACCTCTCTCAATCTCAAGCCGGCAAGCCGGATGGCGCCCACGCCGTTGATCTTCTGCAGCTGCTCCTTGAGGACTTCGTCGGCATAAGTCGAAATCTCTCGAATCGGCTTCCGGCCCCGCAGGTTGAGCCAGAGCACCGGCGTGGAATCCGGGTCCACTTTCTCGATTATCGGCTCGTCTATATCGTTCGGGAGTTTGGACCTGATCGTGGATATCTTTTCCCGGACGTCCTGGACGGCCATGTCGATATCCCGCTCCAGGACGAACTCGACGGTCGTGACAGCGGCCCCTTCATAGCTCTGGGAGGCGATGGTCTTGACCCCGTTGATGGTGTTGACGACCTCCTCGATTTTATCCGAGATGTCTATGTCCATTATCTCGGGGCTGGCCCCTTTGAGGGTCGTCGTGATGTTGACTATCGGGAAATCTATTTTCGGGAAAAGATCGACCCCGATCTCCGGGTAGCTGACCACCCCCATGACGACCAGGGCCATGATGAACATGGTCGCGAATACGGGCCGCTTGATCGACGTGTCAGCGAGCCACATTAACCTTTATCCCTTCCGCCAGGTTCTGCTGCCCCGCCACGACGAGGACCTCGCCGCCCTTGAGACCCTCGGTGATCTCCATCATCTCGCCGTACTTGGCGCCGGTCTTGACGACTATCTCCCTGGCGCGCTCGCCCTCGACGACAAACACCTTTACTCTGCTCTCATCGTACAGCAGGGAAGTAATCGGGATGAGCACGGAATCCCGGGCGTCGCCGGTAAACAGGGTGACCTTGGCAAAGGAGCCGGGTTTCAGCAGTGTGTCCTTGTTGCCGACAATAGCTTCGACCTGGAGCGTGCGGGTCTTTTCCTCCAGGTTCGGGTAGATGGTTTTGACTATGCCGGAGAACGGCTTTCCCGGCAGAGAGTCGAGCGTGAATTGCACCTGCTGCTCCTTTTTGATTTTCCCGATGTCCCGTTCGGGGACAGTGAAGTTCAGCTTAATGGGTTCGACCTGGATAAGGCTGAAGAGGGGAGTGCCGTTGCGGACGTAATCGCCCGCCGACACCTTCTTTTCTTTGACAAAGGCGTTGAGAGGGGAAACTATTCTGGTCTTGGCCAGTTTCTCGCGAGCGAGCGAAAGCGCGGCCTTTGCCCTGTCGACATCTGCATCCGCCAGGGCGCGCCGCGTACTGACGTCGTCGAACTGCTGCCTGGTGACGAGTTCCTCTTTCAGCAGGGCCTCTTTCCTCTGATACTCCTGCTTCGTGTTGACGAGGGTCGCCTCCGCCTGCTTCACGGCAGCCTCGTCCCTCCTCACCTCCAGCCTGTAGTCGATATCGTCGACAACGGCAATGAGGGCGCCTTTCGAGACCATGGTTCCCTCTCTCACGCTGCAGACTTTCAGGATTCCGTCAACCTGGCTGCTGATCGTGATCTCCTCGAATGCATTAAGCGTCCCGATGCTTTCGATCTTCGGCCTGATCGACTGAAGCTTTACCGGCTGCGTGCGGACGACCACCGATTTTTCCTCCGCCACCTTGGCCTCGTTTTTTGAGCAGCCGGTCAGGTGGGGAAATATTAAGATGACAAGCGCACATGAAAGGAGGATGGCCCATATTCGCGGCAGCGCTTTAGCAGTTGTACAATGTCGTCTCAATTCCATCAGGTCCCCCGTGTCTTAATTAAATTGAACAAAAAAAGATCCTTCGCTTCGCTCCAGCATTGTCATTCTGAAGGAGCAACGCGACTGAAGAATCTCTTTCCTGAAATCTCATATTAGAAATTTAAATTCTATTTCTTTACGTCCGCCAGGATCACCCCTGTCGCCCTCTTCAGCCTGAAGATTGCCAGCTGGTATCCGTATTCGGCATTGGCCATATTCTGCTGGGAGGTCACCAGCAGGTTATTGGCATCGATAACGTCAAGGCTGCTTGCCAGGCCGAAATCGAACTGCCTTGTGACCGCATTGAAATTGTCCGTCGCGAAGGCCAGCTGGTCCTGTACGGACTTCCGGATTCCCCTCTGGGTGATCAATTCGAGGTAGGCGTTTTCCACTTCAACATTGACCGATTTTGCCGTGTCCTTCACAAGCAGTTCCGCCTGGCGCAGCTGGGACCTGGCCTGGCTCACTTCCGCCCGCCGCAGGCCCCCTTCGAAGAATGGATAGGTCAGCGTGACTCCTCCGAACATGCTCTCCTGGTTAAAAGTCGGGCTGGCCGGGGACTGGTCGGCGGCGGGCGGGCTGCGCGCCTTCGAGCGATTGGCG
>CAZKYN010000071.1:9468-14034 GCA_964556675.1 uncultured Syntrophaceae bacterium | reverse complement strand
AAGCAAAATGGGCGTTATGACGGGCAACGCCAAGTGGGCCTTTGCGCAACAGGGAGACGCCGGGAATTTCATCCGGGAGAACGGCGGAAAGCTCGCCACATACGATGAGGCGATGAAATCGGCATATGAGGACATGTACGCCGATACGAAGATGATCCGGGAAAAGAGAAAGATGAAAATGACGCAGCACAAACAGCCGTAGAGTCGTATGAAAAGGATAACCCTGTTTCTTCTGATAGTGGCGACGGCATTCCCGTCCTTCCTGTCCTGGGGGGCGGACACCATGCCCCTTCAGCCGAATATAAAAGATAAATGTCCCGTCTGCGGGATGTTCGTCGCCAGGTACCCCGACTTTGTCGCCCAGGTCCTGTTCAAAGACGGCTCCCGCGCCTATTTCGACGGGTCCAAGGACATGTTCAAGTTCTGCCTCAATATGAAAAAGTACGCTCCCCAAAAAAGAGCTCAGGATATTTCCGCCATTTACGTTACCGATTACTACCGGCTCGAGCACATAGACGGATTCAAGGCGTGGTATGTCCTGGGGAGCGATATTTACGGGCCCATGGGAAGGGAGATGATCCCCTTCGAAAAGCAATCGGATGCCGGGGAATTCATGAAAGACCACAAGGGGCGGTCGATAATGCGGTTCGAGGATATTCGCCTTGAACTCATAAGGGGGCTTGACTGAGGCATGAGAAAATCCACTGTGCTTTTATGTATCATGTCGGCCGGCGCCGTTGTTACTGCGCTTATGTTCATCCATGCTTCCGTCCGGGGCCGGGCCGGTGCGGAATCACTGAAGGCGCAGGCCGTGATTGCGGAAAAGCTCGGGTTGACGGATCTGTGCCTTTCCACCGAGGCGAATTACACAAGGCACCCGTCGCAGGCGGACCTGCATACGCCCTTTGCAGACGGTCCGGCCTCACTGGAACATTTTCCTTCGGGCTCTCTCGTAATGCCTTCGCCGGCTGTGAGGAAAACCAATGCAAAGGTGGATTGAGCGGCAGAAGTACATAATCGATTTCACTATTTCATCCCTTCTGCGGCGCAAGGGCAGGAACGCGGCGGTCGCGGCGGTCTTCACGCTTGTCGTATTCATGCCGGCCTCGGTGCTGTTTTTTGCCCAGGCAATACGCAATGAGGCGGCCGTCATCCTGAAGGGCTCGCCCGATCTCATAATTCAGAAATTGTCGGCTGGCCGGCACGAAGCAATCCCTGTGTCCTATATGGAAGACATCCGCGCGATAAGGGGAGTGAGCGCCGTCCGTCCGCGGCTCTGGGGCTACTATTACGACCCGGTGGTCGGGGCCAATTATACCCTGCTGGTGCCTGAGCACGACAGCCCCGCGGGAGGGTCTGTGATCATAGGCCGCGGCGTGTCCAATGTACGCCTTGCGGAACAGGGCGACACGCTCGAATTCAGGGCTTACGACGGCAATATCTTAAACCTGGAGGTAGCACAGACCATGTCCGCCGAATCGGAGCTGATTTCGTCGGACCTGGTCCTGATTTCAGAACAGGACTTTCGCAGGCTGTTCGGCACGCCCGCCGGATTCGCGACGGATATTGCCGCCAGCATAAAGAACCGGAAAGAGCAGGCCACGGCGGCCCTCAAAATTGCGCAGCGCCATCCCGATACGCGGCAGATCCTGAAAAATGAAATGCTGGGCACTTACGACGCGGTCTTCAGCTGGCGCAGCGGCATGGCGCTGGTAATCCTGGCCGGTTCGCTCCTGGCATTCATTATCCTGGCCTGGGACAAGGCTTCGGGGTTGAGTTCCGAAGAGAGGCGCGAAACAGGAATTCTCAAGGCCGTCGGCTGGGAGACCTCTGATGTGCTGCTGATGAGGTTCTGGGAAGGGCTGGCTGTTTCCCTGTTTTCGTTTTTTGCGGGAGTGACACTGGCTTACGCCCACGTGTTCTTCACCCCCGCACCGCTGTTTGCTGCCGCCCTGAAAGGCTGGGCGGTGCTTTACCCGAGCTTCAGGCTCATTCCCTCCATCAGTTTGGCCGACCTGGCAATCCTGCTTTGCCTGACAGTCGCGCCCTATACGATGGCGATAATCATCCCTTCCTGGAGGACCGCTATCGTCGATCCGGATTCGGTGATGAGGTAGCATGATCAACCTGGTCCAGGTCAGAAAGATATTCAATGCGGGCCTTGCGAACGAATATGTTGCCCTTGACGGGGTAGACCTGACGCTCGGCATTGGAGAAACGACAGTGTTCCGAGGGCCCAGCGGCTCCGGAAAGACAACGCTCCTGGGGCTCATAGGCTGCATGGCCAGGCCCACATCCGGCCGGATCTGGGTCTATGGCCGGGAAATCACGAGTCTCCCGGAAAGGTTTCTCACCGCTGTACGCCGGAAGACATTCGGCTTCATTTTTCAGAATTCCAGCCTCATAAAAGGGATTACAGTGCTGGAGAACGTGATGCTGCCGGCCTACCCCCTGGGCGAAAAGCACTCGTTATTGTCAAAGCGGGCCATGGACCTTCTCGACACTTTCAGGATGGCGGACAAAGCGCAATGCCGGATCGAGTGGCTCTCCGGAGGCGAGGCACAGCGTACTGCGATCGCCCGCGCCCTGATCAACAATCCGCAAATAATAATCGCCGACGAGCCGACAGCCAACCTGGACACGAAACTCTCCCAGGAGTTCCTGTCCATAATGGACCGCCTGAAAAGCGATGGCAGGACGATCCTCATCGCGAGCCACGATCCCCTTGTTTATGAATCGACTATTGCCGACTGCATCGTCAACATAAGGGACGGCAGGATAGAGAGGGCGGCTGCATGATCTTTCACCCCGGCATCATCGGACTTATGTTGTCTTCCCTCGGAATTGTGTTCATCGCAATTTATTGCTCGTTCTACGCATGGCAGACAGTCAGGCATTGGGACATCCGAAGCGGAAGCGAGCGGCAGCTCATTCTGGAGAGGAGGACATACCTGATTTCTCTGTTCCTGTCCTGCATTTTCGTATTTCAAATCCTCTTGTATTTCCTGTTCATCTTCACCGTCGACCGGCTCCATATCCTTATCACGGGGGCCATGTGCGCCGCGGGGGCACTGAATGCAAACAGTTTCGGCTATCCGGCGCTCATTTTAAAAACCCTCGTTATTTTCCTTGCAGGCATCTGGCTCATCCTGAACCACGTGGATAACCGCGCTGTCGATTATCCGCTTGTGCGGATCAAATACAAACTCCTCCTGGCCGTTATGCCGGTCCTCGTGATCGAGGCCGTACTGCAGGCGGCCTATTTCATCAATTTACGGCCGGATATAATCACTTCCTGCTGCGGTACCCTGTTAAGCAGCGAAACCTCTGCCCCGGCCTCCGGTCTCTGGCGCTCTTCGTCTCCTTACATGAAGAGCTTTTTTTTCGGAAGTTCGGCTGCAACGATTGCCGCAGGCGTTTATTGTTATCGGAAGGAAAGCGGAGGATGGTTTTTTGGCTGGATCAGCGCCTTCAATTTAGCGGTCTCTCTGACCTCGATCCTGACATTCATATCCGTTTACATTTACGAAATGCCGACCCATCATTGTCCGTTCTGCTTCCTGCAGAAGGGATACGGCTATATAGGCTACCCGCTGTATACGGCTCTCTTCGGCGGTTCCATTCTGGGATTGGGAGTAGCGTCGCTGATGCCTTTCAGGAAAATACAAAGCCTGTCCGGAATAATAACCGCAGCCCGGAAGAGAATGTCTCTTCACGCGGCCGTCCTGATTTTGGTTTTTGTAATGATTGTTCTGGGGGAAATAGCCTTCAGCGATTTCATTTCAGACGGGTAGAGAAAATTATCTCATGTACCCTGGAACAAACCGGTCCGTTTAAGCCGGCTATGCCCGACCCTCCCCGTCTGCTCAGTAAGGGAGCAGGTTTTCATCATCCCGGGGCTGGAGGATGTTTGTGGGCAGGCATATCCTGTAATACTTGACTATGGCCTCACTGCGCGAAAGGGAGAGGGCTTCCACGTAGACGGATCCCTTGCGGTCCGCCTCCGGGTAATAGGCGTCCGAATAGCCGGTGTTCCTGAAGTCGCCGAGCAGTATTTCACCCGGGACCGGATCGTAACCGTCGCGCCACTCCATTATCAGATAGTAATAGTTTGGCCCCTCGGCGATGAAATAGGCGCAGCCGGGTTCCCTGTAAACGACGACGGCCCGGGTGGGGTAATCGCCCGCGAACAGGGCAAAGGACGCCGCCATCAGGAACGCCGCGATCGCGGCCGGCAATAATATTTTTTTCATCGGGAAAACCGCGGAGGAATTTATTTCGTCATCCTGGGCCCAGACTTTTGTATGGGCGTGTTGCATACGCCATGTTATTTCTATTGTCATCCTGAGCGAAGCGAAGGATCTTTTTCTATTAAAAAAACAGATTCTTCAGTCGCGGCCGCTCCTTCAGAATGACACGGTCTAAATATAACTTCCGCCCGGAATATTCCCTATCGGGGAATTCCGTATTTTTGCGCTAATGCGGGAATAAGGGATCGCCCCCGGCAATAACGCGGACTCACACCATATGCCTGAACAGCTCTCATCCTGCCTGGATTCATGGCCC
>CAZKYN010000071.1:0-9368 GCA_964556675.1 uncultured Syntrophaceae bacterium | reverse complement strand
CGCGGACTCACACCATATGCCTGAACAGCTCTCATCCTGCCTGGATTCATGGCCCTTGGCTTAGTAACATTCAGGTATTTCGAACTGCAAAATACCTTTACCCCTGATGGCGAATTTCCGGTTTGATAGATTATAGGTAAGTAGCCTGGCACGGCGGTTCTAATCCTTTTCCCGGAGGTGAGTGAGATTGGGAATGAGAAGGAGGTCGAAAGGCTTTACCCTGATCGAGCTGCTCGTGGTGCTCTCAATAATCACCTTGCTGGCGGCCCTGGTCGGCCCCCGGCTTTTCACGAAGCTGGGCAAGGGCAAACATTCCGCTGCCAGGGCTCAGGTTGAACTCTTCTCCCAGGCCCTGGACCAGTACAGGCTGGACGTCGGCAGGTATCCTTCCTCCCAGGAGGGACTCAACGCTCTGGTCGCCAATCCCGGAATCGAAAACTGGGACGGCTCTTACCTGAAGAAAGGCCTTCCTAACGACCCCTGGGGCAAGCCCTACGTCTACCAGTGCCCCGGAAACCACGGCGAATACGACCTGTTCAGCTACGGGAGGGACGGCGCGCCCGGCGGAGAGGGGGAGGACAAGGATATACTAAGCTGGGAATAGTCCCATACAGGTCCCACTGCAATCACCAAGAGAATAAATGAAGATGTCAAGACTCCTGAAAAAAGCAGGAACATCTTTTCTGATCGTCGCTCTCATGATTCCGGGCGCCGACTTTACTTCCGGCTCTGTTTGCGCCCAACGGCCTCCGGCATCCCCAGCGGCGCAGCCGCCCGGGCCGGCGGGCCAAAAGGGAGGGGCCGGTAAGTCCGCCGGGGCGGCCGCAAAAGCTGCGCCCGCCGCGACCCCCGCACCCGGCCTGGAGGCCGCCAGGCCGATGTACAGCGTCGGCAAGGGTCTCCAGGTCAGTCTCAATTTCGATGACGCGGATGTCTTTTCCGTAGTCCAGACGATATTCGGCGAAATCCTGAAGGTCAATTATGTCATCGATCCGCGGATAAAGGGCCGCGTCAATTTCAGGTCGATGGCGCCGGTCCCGCGGGACCAGGTCCTGCCGATCATGGAAGTCATCCTGCGGATCAACGGCATCGGAGTAGTTGAGGACGGAGGCCTGTACAGGATCGTCCCGATCGGCGACATATCGAGGGAGCCCTCCCCCGTGGCAATCGGCCGCAATGCCGGGGCGCTCACGCCCAAAGGCAAATCTCTTGTCCAGGTCATCCCGATCACGTACATGCAGTCCTCGGATATCGTGAAGATGGTCGCACCCTTCGTTTCAGCGAATGCCGTGCTGATCGACGTCCCGAAAAGCAACCAGGTAATCGTGGTCGATACGGATGCCAACGTCAAGCGCCTCCTGAGCCTTGTGGAGATCTTCGACAGCGAGCAGCTCAAGAGGAGGTCGCGCGTTCATGTCTACCCCATCCAGAACGGCAAGGCCAAGGAGGTGGCGACCCTTCTGCAGCAGATCTTCCTCGGTTCCCGGCAGCAGCCTTCCCCGGTCCCGGACAAACCCGCGACCCCAAAACCGGGCAGCGCCGCCGCGGCGCCGCCCGCGGCTTCCTCGGCCGGCCAGGTCTACTCCGGTGTTTCCAACGGCGAATCGATTGTTTCGGACATGACCAAAATATTTCCGGACGAAGTGACAAACTCGATCGTGGTACTCGCCACGCCGGAAGACTATGAAACCATCCGGGAAACCATCTCCAGGCTGGACACCGTACCGCGGCAGGTCGTCATCGAGGGCGTCATCGCCTCCGTGGACCTGAAGGACAATCTTTCGCTGGGTCTTGCCTATTCAATTAAAACGAACATCTCCACCCTCAACGCGACGATCGGGGTCAACACCGCCGCCCTGAACGCCGCCGCTACCGGCGTCGGGTCTGCCGGGTTCTCCCTTATCGGGATCGATTCCGCGGGCTCCGTGCGGGCGCTGATAACCGCCCTGGCCACGGACTCCAAGGCCAAGCTCCTCGCGGCGCCCCACATCCTCGTCTCCGATAACCGGGAGGCGCGCATCCAGGTGGGCCAGCAGGTCCCGATCGTGACATCTGAGACTTACGGGACCCCGGGAGTCGCCCCCCAGCGCAATATCCAGTACCGCGATATCGGCATAATCCTCAAGGCGAAGCCGCGGGTGAACGAAGGCGGGCTTGTTACCCTGGAGCTGTCGCAGGAGATTTCCACCTACTCGACGATCAACCTGGGCGTGACCGATACGGAAATCATCATCAACAAGACGGAAGCGACGACCAACCTGGTAGTCCAGGACGGCCAGACTATCGTGATCGGCGGATTGATCAGGGAGGACAAGCAAAAGTCACGGACCGGAATACCCTTCCTGAGCAGGATACCGCTCATCGGTTGGCTTTTCGGCAACACGGACGACAACCTCTCCCGGACAGAGATCATCATCCTGCTGACGCCGCGCGTAATCAAAAACATGAAAGAGGCGCGGGAAGTCACATCCGACTACGTGGACAAGATAACGGAGAGCGGCGGAATCAAGAAAGAAGAGCTGCTGAAAAGACCGGGGCAGAAAACGGGCGCGGTCAATGATAAAGCGCCGGCCCGGTAAGGCCCGGTTCCGCCGTATTCATATTCCGGCCCGCAGGAATTCGCCCGGCCCTTGCAGCCTGGGACTTCTTTTCGGAAGCAGGCGCGCCCGCTCCGTCTGATCCCCGGAGTTTTCGCTCATCGCAGACGCTGACCGTAATGCGGTCTTCGCCCCGGACGAGGACTATATTATTGGTGTTCACTTCCTTCAACAGGTATCCGCTGACCATCCCGCCCTGCTTCACAATCAACTGGCGCTTTCCGCGGCCCGGCGTGGTCAGCGGGGTGTGCCTGTCTTCCAGGTATGCCAGTCTGACTTCGTCCGTAACCAGGGTCCCGTACAGAAGGATTTCGGGACGATGCTGCAGGGCTACATCGCCCTTGAGGACCTTCCTCTCGGGATGGAAGATGCTCTTCTCGCTCAAGTCCGCAAAATCGAGATAGGAGGGCAGTTCTCCCCTCAGGGCCCTGAAATCCCTCGCCGCGGGCGCTGTGTCCGCCCTGGGAAGGTCGAGGTCCATAGCCGGAGCCCAGGGCCCTCCGAAATAGGATTGCATCAGGAAGAATGCCAGTACGGCTGCCGTTGACGCAAGGGCAAGATTCAGCACGTTGGCGCTTTTCAGGATGGAAAGCAAAATTTTCATGGCTGCTTGCCCGCTGCAATGCCCGAAACGGCAAGTGTGGATATCTTCATTTTGGCCAGAATCTCCCGCGGCTCCCTGTGGTTGCGGACCTTGGCGTCAAGCTCCCGGACGACCATGTACGGCATCCGGGTCTCCAGCGCGAAAAGCGAATCCGCCATGGCACCGGCATCAGGGAACACCGCGTCGACGCTGATGGTCACGATCTTGAAAGCGCTGTAATCCTCGAGAGGCTCTATCCTCTCCGTCGTTATCTGTCCTCCTTTTCCGCCGATGACCGCCTTGATGATCTGCTGCAGCTGGGCCGCTGCCAGGGATGCGCTTTTGCCCCGGATGACCTTCGCCTCGTCCTGCTGCCTGATCTCCCGCAGGGCGGCCAGGTCCTTCTCAAGATGGGGCTTGCGGGCAATCAGCGCCATGTACTTCTCCAGCGTCCTGGCCTTGGCCCTCCTCGATTCCTCCAGGCTCCCGAGTTCTGACTGGATGCTCCTGATCCCGTATTCATAGGCGACAAGCGCCAGCAGCACGAGAAGCAGCGCAATGGACAGGTATCTGGACCTACCTCCCGGCATTTTCATGTGCGGCCTTTCCGGAAACGGCAACAGCCAGGTCCGCCTTCAGGGCGAAACGGTCCGCGTTCAGCCGGGAATCCCTGAATGTCGGCGAGGCGTATTCGATTTTTTTCAGGTAATTGGATTCTTCGAGTTTCTGCAGGACCTCCGAAGCGGACCCGGCATATCCCTCGATCTCCACCGCGGAATCGGTTATGTGCAGCCTTACCAGCCAGGCGTTTTTAGGCAGGAGAGAATTGAGCTCTTTCATGATCGCAACCGCCATCGGCCGTGAATGCCGGAAATCGTTGATCCTGGCTATCTCGGATTCGACAGCCTCCTTTTCCCGGCGAACGGCCTCAGCCTTCCTGACTTCTTCCTTCCGCAGGTTGAGCCGGCTGTCCAATTCATCAATCCTTTTGCTCTCCAACTGCAGGGGGGATACGAGCAGGAGCGTCCCCAGCGCCGCCACTATCGCGGCCAGCACGGCCGTCGCAATCACCGACGCTTCCGCCGTGTGCCGGCCGCGCGAAGCGAGGTCGAGCGGCCCGGGCCCCCCGCCCAGGAAGCCGCTCAAAGCGCCTAACGCCGCCAGGCTAATCTTCCGGGCCTCCTGGGGTCTGCCCGCCCTGAGGGAATCCGCGTGCTCCGGCCACAGCGGCAGGCTGTTCGACCACTCGCGGACGAGGACGGCGCCGGCATCGAGCACGAGGCGCGGCCCTGCGGGCCTTTCCGGCAGCGCCCTCATGCAATCCCGGATGTCGTCCGCAAGCGGGCCGATGTCCCCCTTTTCAATTGCCCCGGAAAAAGTGCGGGTAACATTCCCTCCGACGATGGTTGCCCCCTCATATCCGGACAGGCCGGCCCTGACATAAATAGCTCCGGGGTCTTTCGCTTTTCCGGGGAAAAGCGATCCGACCGCCTCAAGGCCGACCGCCACAGCGGCGACATCGAGGCCTTCTTTCCTGAGTGCGCCCAGGTATGGGTCGATCTTGCCGGCCCTTGCCGCCGCCAGGAGGATTTTCAGTTTCGGGCGCGTTTCGATGACCCTGAAATCGTAATAGGCGTCCGCTGAACTGAACGGCGTGTAGCGGTCCAGTTCATAAGAAACCACCCGGGCAAGGTTTTCCCGCGCCGTCCGGGGGAGTTCCAGGCAGGCCGTCACCGCCCAGGACCTGGGTATAATCAGGACCACGGGGAACCGGCGCTTGCCTGCGGCGGCAAAATCCTTAACTGCCCTGGCCAGAGTTTCCGGGTCCGGCGGACCCCCTCCGGTTTCCGGGCCCGGGGCATCGAGGACGGCAGTTTCGGGCGGCTTGCCAATGCTCCCTCCGGGCGCCCTGACGATTAAGCGCTCCGAGCTGCTCATCGGTCCACGAGCCTGAGGGGGACCGAATTTGAGTCTGCCCCATTTCCTTTCGGCTGCGGCGACTGATAGCCCGGAATCCGTAATTTCCGCGCACACCGCCCTCGCGGGCAGCAGGCGCGCGAGGGGGCTGAAAAAAAATACTGCCTTGATCCGTCCGGAAACCGCGTCGGCCGCCTCGCGCCACCGGGAGGCCTGTTTCATAATCTTCGCCGGGATTTCCGTGAATTTCATTTTTCACCCGGGCATTTGTAATACAAATAAATGAAATCGGGACCCGTCATGCGGATTACGGACCTGGTTACAACTCCGTCCGCTTCGTCCCGCAGGCATCCCGTCGAGACGACTTCGAAGACTGAAGATTCCTTGTCGGTCAGATAAGGCGATGCCCGCCGGTAATCGTCCGCAAGCAGTTCCTGGAGGTCCCCCAGTGTCACAGCGGACTCGTTCCGCTTTCCGATAATCAGCGCCGCCTTTGCCCGGCCTATGCCCGGGACCGACTCCAGGACGGCGGGCGGGGCCGCATTGACGTTTATTTTTTCAGTTCCCGGATAGATCGTGAGGTAACGGATTATCCCCTGCCGCTCACCGTCGCCGAAGAGTATCTCTTTAGTGACGCCATTGACCATGAGCAGTTGCTCGAGCGCTTCGAACTCGGAATTCCCCGCCCGGTAAGGACTGGGAAGGGAGAGATAATGGTCGCTTTCAGCCCCGCTCACGCGATGGAGTTCGTCGTCGTCCATCCAGTCCAGTATTGAGTCGACGATCGTGTCCGCCCGGGCCTCATCCATGCCGTGATTGAGCAGGAGGTTTTTCAGGACGGCGGACGACCTGTCGGTCATTCCGTTGAGCGGGATCTTTCCCGACTCGTCGCTTATCCTCAGGGCGTAAAAGCCGATTCCAAAGCGCCCGTAAAAAGGGGTCCCGTCTATCCGGCATATGTCCTGCCGCTCCAGCGCCGGTTTGCGCAGCGCCGCCTGCCTGTACAGCAGCTCCATGATCCCCCTTTCCATCCCGGCCTGGGAAATGAATTTCTTCTGCGCCGCTTCCCTGAAGACCCGCGAGGAGTTTACGTCGGCCCGCACAAGCCAGGAGAAGGAAAGGCCCATGGCCATCATGGCCACCGTCACCCATAACACGACGAGCAGGGCCATCCCTCCGTCTTTACCGCCGCGGAATCCCCTTGTTCCAGTCCTGTAGCTCATTGCAGCCCCGCTTTTCTCGACGACGAGGTTTCATTCGCGGCCTGCTTCCGGGCCAGGGGGCTCCTGGCCCGGAAGCGGAAAACCCTCGTCAGGTCCCGGCCGTCCACGCGCAGGGTGATCCTGATCTTCTCCGGCAATGATTCCGGATCGTTCCATTCGTAAAGCCAGGACTCGTCCGCGGCCGCCGGATTCGGGGAGAAATATTCGAACCCCGAATAATCAATCCTGTCGAGGAGTTTCACCCTGCTCCACTCGTCAATTCCCATCAGCTTTTCATAGACATAAAGGGCCGAACGGCCCGGCATGCCCGGATCGGAGAAGACCTGATAGGCTACCATCATGCAACCCGCGCGTCCGCCCCGGACGGAATGGCTCGACGGGAAATGCAGAGACCACCTGTCGCCCCGGAAATGGAACCTGCGCCCCTGGTCGTTGTCATATTGCAGGGGCAGCTCCGACTGGAGCTGGGCGTCCATTATATCCAGCACGGCCCGCAGCCTTTCGTGCTGCATGATTTTAATCTCGCCCTTTTCCACGGACCTCGACCCCAACCGCATCGCCCCCGCTGCGGCGAGGACGATCATTGCGATGAGCAGTGTCGCAATCAAGAGCTCGAGAATCGTGAAGCCGCCGGCCCTGCCGCTGCGCATCAGGCGTCACCATAAAGCCCAACCTGGACGGGATCGTCCCAGGGAATCTGTTCCTGTTCGAATTCGGGTTTTTTCACGGCCTTCATTGTCTTGAGGGAAATGCTCTTTTCGCGCCCCCCGCTTATCCAGTAGATATCCAGGCTTATTTCCAGCAGTTTCACAACCAGGCCCTCGGTCCTGTCCTGCAGCGCCTCCCGCACCGAAACGACAACGCGCCGGCCTGCGGCATCCCTTTCCGTCCATGTATTCTCTGTCAGCTGGTCTGAACCCGCGAGTTCCATCAGCCTGCTCTCGGCGGATATGACTGCATCAAAATATCTCAGAGAGCCGGCTGTTGCCCTGAGGTCTGCGCAGAGGAGCTGCATGACTAGGACAACCGCGATGCCGAGGATGACGATTGCGACGAGGACTTCCAGGAGCATGAAGCCGCGTGGGCCCGATGGCGCCGGCCCCGCGCGAAGGCCGGTCCCCGCCCCCTCCGGAGGGGGATATTCCCGTAAGTTCAGTCCGCTTGAGAATCTCACTATTTCACCATCGTCGGCCCCATGATCGGGTCGAAATAAATCCTGATCATCTTCTTTCTCGTTGCCAGGAGGATCGGCCCGCCGTCCACCTCGCCCGCGGAATAGAATTTTATCGGGTAAGTGCCGCTGCTCACCATTCCCCTGATCGGGTCCATTATCCTGATCCGTATCCCGGCCGGCGCCTTCTTCGCTTCGCGCCCCCGGATCCCGAAACTCCCCGACTCGAGATCGAAACTCACGACCTGGTCTGCGCCCGCCGACCTGGCCAACAGCCGCGCCGTGCGGAGAGTGGCGAGGACGTCCCTGCCGGCGGCGTCCAGGCCGGCATTTCCGAAAGCCTCAAAGAAAGCCAGCGTCGAAAGCGACAGGATGATGAGAACGAGGGAAAGCACGACGACAATTTCGAGCAGGGTGAAACCGGTTTTTACTTCCCATAGTTTCCGTGCTCTGCTCATATAAAGAACCGCCCCAAGTACGTTTATGTATCCATTTAAAAACGGATTCTTGGTCGCTTCGCTCCTCAGAATGACATGTACCGGATACCATTTTCTCGAAATGACAATCTTTATGTAATCCTGAGCGTCAGCGAAGGATCTGTCTTTTAAAAAACACAACCTTACCAGCCGCCCTCGGTACCTCTCCAAGGCTGTTCAAAAGTGCTTTCCCCGAGGGGGACAGGGATGCAAGGCGCGCAAGAACCGGATCGCGAGGCGTATATGTTAATACGTTGAGCGATGCGGTTTGCAGCGCAACGCAGCAGACAAGTGCTTTTCAACAGCCGCCCTCGGTACCTCTCCAAGGCTGTTCAAAAGTGCTCAGATGCAAGGCGCGCAAGAACCGGATCGCGAGGCGTATATGTTAATACGTTGAGCGATGCGGTTTGCAGCGCAACGCAGCAGATAAGCGCTTTTCAACAGCCGCCTAGAACGGGAGGTCTGTAATGCTAAACACAGCCACCAGGACCGAAATCACAATAAAGCCGATGATCAACCCCATAGCCAGGATCAGCGCCGGTTCCAGGACGCTTATGAACCTCCTGACCGCCTCTTTCAGGGCCTTTTCATAAGTTGCCGCGATCCTTATGAGCATTGTTTCGAGCCGGCCCGTTTCCTCTCCGACCTTGATCATGGAGAGGGCGAGCGGCGGGAACTCCCCCGTTGCGGCCAGCGGCAGCGATAAGCCCTTCCCCTGGCGCGCGCCTTCCGCCGCCTTTCCGATTGCCGAGGCGATTACCTGGTTGCCGATCACGTCGCGGGAATTCCCGAGCGCCTGCAGCAGCGGCACGCCGTTTCCAATCAGAGTGCCCAGCGTCCTGCAGAACCTGGCCGTTTCAAGTTTGCGGACCAGGTCTCCCATGAATTTCAGCTTCAGGGAGTCGACCCTGAACCTGCCCTGCTCCGTCGAATTCAGGCGGCGCAGCGCGGCCCACGAAAGAGCGGCGACCGGAACAGCGCACCAGCCGTAGGACTTCAGCAACCCGCTCACGGACAGGAGTACCTGAGTCGAAAACGGCAGGGCGCTGCCGGCATCGGCGAACACGGCTGAAAACCTGGGCAGGACGAAAGTCAGGAGGATGATTATCGAGAGTCCTCCCGTGGCAAGCAGCACGCAGGGGTAGATCATCGCCGAGATGACCTGGGAGCGCAGGTCGCGCCGCGATTCGAGAAACTCCGCAAGCCGCTCGAGCACGGCGGGCAGAACCCCGCCGGTTTCCCCGGCGCGCGCCATATTCACATAAATCTTCGGGAACACCTTCCGCTGCTTACCCAGAGCTTCGGAAAAAGAAGCGCCTCCCCTGATGCCTTTCAGGACCGCTGCAATTACCTCCTTCATCTGCCTGCCCTCCGCGACTTCGGAAAGGATGTGGAGGCTCC
>CAZKYN010000070.1:0-14065 GCA_964556675.1 uncultured Syntrophaceae bacterium | reverse complement strand
GGGCCGGCCGTTATGGCCGCAAGACCGGCAAGGGCGTCTACGACTATACAAAAAAATAATTGATATGGGTCCCCGGGATGAGCGCCTGTCCTGAACAGCTGCATTCCGGCGCCCGTTTATAATAAAGCTGGTTTCAGCATTGCGGAGGTTTCCAAATGAAAGAGGTTATTATAGCATCCGCCTGCCGTACGGCCATCGGCTCGTTCGGAGGCTCCTTACGAGATATCCAAGCTTACAAAATCGCCGGGGCGGTGATGAGGGAGGCAATAAAACGCGCAGGCATTAAGGCCGATGTCATAAACGACGTGCGCTTCGGCTGCTGCCTCGAGCCGTACAACTCTCTGAACGTCACCAGGGTCGCCGCGCTGGAGGCCGGTCTGCCCGAAACCTCGACGGCGGTAACATTGAACAGGGTATGCATTTCCGGCATGGAGGCCGTGATCTCCGGGATGGCGATGATCAAGACGGGACTGGCCGATGTGATCCTGGCCGGCGGCGTTGAGCACATGTCCGGAGTCGCCTATTCCGTTCCGGATGCCCGATGGGGATGCAGGCTCCAGAACAAGAGCTTTGACGATACTCTGATAGAAGGTTTGTACTGCGGCTCGCGGCTGCAGCCAGGGATGGAGTTCGGGCCCGCCAAGGACGGCCCCGTTGTGGACATGTTCAGGGGCAAGCCGTATCTCATGGGACATACGGCCGAGCTGGTCGGGCAGATCTATAACATCAGCCGGCTGGAGATGGACGAGGTGGCCCTGAGAAGCCATCATAATACGGAGCGGGCGACCCTCAGCGGCGACTTCAAAGAAGAAATCGTTCCGATCGAAATCCCGCAAAAAAGGGGGAAGCCCCCGGTTATCTTTGACAAGGACGAACATTTTATGCCGGGACTGACCATGGAGAAACTGGCAGCCCTGCCTCCGGCGTTCATCCCGAAGACGGGCAAGGTCACGGCCGGAAACGCGTCGGGCATCAACGACGGCGCGAGCGCCATGGTCATCATGTCCGCGGAGAAGGCCAAAGAGCTGGGCGTGAAGCCGCTTGCCAGGATCAAGGCGGTCGGATACGGCGGCTGCCACCCGTGCGTGATGGGCATGAGTCCCGCCCCGGCGGTGAGGGACCTCATGGCAAAATCGGGGCTGAAGCTGGCGGATTTTGAAATGATCGAAGTCAACGAGGCCTTTGCCGCCCAGTACCTGGGATGTGAGAAGGAACTCGGCCTCAATCGCGAAATCACCAACGTCAACGGTTCCGGCATAGGGCTCGGCCATCCGGTGGGGTCTACCGGCTGCCGCATAATGGTGACTCTCCTGCACCTGATGAAAAAGCGCGGCAAGACCCTGGGCCTTGCCACCCTGTGCGGCGGCGGGGGGGTCTCCATGGCTACCGCTTTGGAAATGGTATGATCCGCGGCAGGTTGTGCCGCCATGTCTGCAGGCATGTCCGCCACAAGGTGTAGCAGATGTGCCTGATCCTGGTTTCCTATAAGCAGAGTCCCGGGTACCGCCTGGTCATTGCGTCCAACCGAGACGAGTTCTATGATCGGCCGACGCAGCCTGCCTCTTTCTGGGAAGAGGCGCCGATTGTCCTGGGCGGCCGGGACCTGAAGGCATGCGGGACGTGGCTCGGTGTGACAAGGACGGGCCGGTTCGCCATGATAACCAACTACCGCGATCCGGGGACGTTCATGCCGACCGCCCCGTCCCGGGGCGGGATCGTGAGCGGTTTTCTCAGGAGCCCGGCTCCTCCCCGGGAGTTTCTCACAAGCCTGGAGGGGAAGGGCGGAAAATACAACGGGTTCAGCCTGTTGGCGGGAGACTTCGATACTCTGTATTCCTTCTCCAACCGGGGGAGGCTTGAGGAACTGAATCCGGGCATCTACGGCCTGAGCAACCATTTGCTGGACACGCCGTGGCCGAAGGTCGAGACGGGTAAAAAGAAGCTCCGGTCGGTTTTGGACCGGGGAGATTTCTCCTGCGATGAGATATTTTCAGTCCTTGACGACCGGCAACGCCCCCCGGACAAGCGCCTTCCGGACACCGGAGTCGGACTTGAATGGGAGCGGATCCTGTCTCCAGCCTTTATCGAAAGCCCTGTGTACGGCACCAGGTCCTCGACAGTCGTGCTGGTCGCAGACTCCGGGGAGGTCACATTTTTAGAGAAGGATTTCAACAGTTCGGGGCAGTGCGGCGTGAGGGAGTTCAATTTCAGGATAAAAGGCAGGTAAAATCATTCGTTCGGCCGAATATTGGACCGGATATGAGACCAAGCAGAGATATTTTCTGGATCGACGATAATTTTCATCTGTTTTGCCGGGCATTGGCAATGGATCTCCAGGTCGTCTGGAAAAGGGTAAAGGAGGACCGTCTGGACCTGACCGCGTTTAATGCGGACCGGCAGCATATATACATCCACGTCCAGCTCTCGGACACTGGAAATGATGACTGGCGCGAGGTCCTTTCAATAGCCGGCGGGTATGAAAAAGTGATCTGGATTTTCAGGTCGATGCGTATGGAGTTGCGGCGGGAAATAGAGAACTATTCCCGGTCCGATTCCCCGGCAAATGTCTATGGTTATGAAATGCGTGAAGGAGAAACTTGCGGCTTTGATTTCCAGCCGGTATGGGAGCCGCACAGGCCGGCCGGATCCGCCGTTTCGCAGGCTTGCGGTTAGGATATTTTTGCGGGACATCACTTCAGAGGAGGAATAATGAGCGAAACGGATCTCATCCTGTTCGAAAAAAGAAACGGCACGGCGGTTTTGACATTCAACCGCCCTCAGGCCCTTAACGCCATAAATTCCAGCTTAAATGCGGAGCTTGCCGCCGCCCTGGACCGGATTGAAGGCGATAAGGAAATCAAGGTGGTTGTCTTGACCGGGTCGGGCGACAAGGCCTTCATTGCCGGCGCGGACATCAAGGAAATGCAGAGCATGGACGCGATCGCCGCCAGGGAGTTCGCCCTGAAAGCGAAACAGACAGTGGACAAGCTCTATAATTTCAGCAAGCCGGTCATCGCCGCAATCAACGGATACTGCCTGGGAGGCGGCCTGGAATATGCGATGGCATGCGACTTCAGGGTGGCGTCCGCCAACGCCAGGTTTGCCCTTCCCGAAATTTCCATCGGCATCATGCCCGGGTCCGGGGGGACCCAGAGGCTTCCCCGCTTGATCGGCATGGGTCTGGCGAAGGAAATGATATATACGGGGGAAATGATCGATGCCGATAAGGCCCTGAATCTGGGGATCATCAATCATATATTCAAAAGGGAAGAGCTTCTGGAAGAGACGGTTAAAATAGCCGGGAAGATAGCGGCAAAAAGCTCGGTCGCCCTCTCTCTTATCAAGTCATCCGTGAACAGGGGCAGCGACGCCGATCTCAATACCGCCTCGATTTTCGAAATAGATTGTTTCGCCCTGTGTTTCACGACCGAGGAGCAGAAGAAGGCCATGGCCGCGTTCGCGGCAAAAAACAAGTGATCCTGCTTTCCGGCCGGCCCGGACACACCAGGCATCCGGCCCCGATTCGGGAGGAATTCTTATGACCAGCGGGGATAATGAGGTCTTTGCAGTCAGGTGTCCGGGATACGGGGCGGCAGGCGGCAAAGTCTCCGAGTTGATTTCACTTATGGGCGGGATCGGGGCATTCGCCCAACCCGGCGAAAAGATCGTGCTCAAGGTAAATTTGCTGCGCCCGGCAAAGCCCGAGGAGGCGGTAACCACGCATCCCAGCGTAGTCGCAGCAGTTGCCCGGCTTGTTTCGCAGGCCGGAGCCGCGGCCGTAATTGCCGACAGCCCCGGTTCCGGATATCGCTATGACCGGAAGACCCTTGAAAAAACATACAGGATGTCAGGAATGGAGGACGCTGCCGCGGAAAGCGGAGCGCAGCTCAATTTTGACACCGGTTTCAGGAGCATCTCCTTTCCGGAAGGCAGGCTTATCAAGCGCTTCGAGGTGCTGTCGCCCGTGCTCGAGGCAGATGGTGTGTTTAATATCTGTAAAATGAAGACCCACCTGTTCATGCACATGACGGGCGCCGTCAAAAACAACTTCGGCGTCATCCCAGGCCTCAGCAAACCTGGCTATCACGCGAAGCTGCACGATACCGAACATTTCGCGAACATGCTGCTCGACCTGGCGCAGTGTGTGCGTCCCCGGGTCTCCGTTATGGATGCGGTGATCGCCATGGAAGGGGAGGGCCCCGGCGCGGGCAAGCCGCGGGAACTGGGATTGCTGCTCTGCGCAAGGAACCCGTTGGCGCTCGACGTGGTGGCGGGCGAGATAATGGGCGTCGACCGCGAATCAAACCCGCTGCTGGTTGCGGCCGAAAAAAGGGGTATGTATCCCAACAGGATCGAGGATGTCAGGATTACCGGGCCGCAAATGCCGGAGCTGGCCGTTTCCGGTTTCGAGCTGCCCTCCACTATTTTCAAGGGCAAGGGCTTCGGCCGTCTGTCGCCGGGGCAGAAGGTCCTTTCCTTCCTGATAATGGGTTCGCTCTCCGCCAGGCCGGAAATATCGCGGGCCAAATGCACAGGCTGCGGCGCCTGCTCGGAGGCCTGCCCGGTCAAAGCCATAGAGATGACCGGGAAAAAAAACGGCAAGTATGCCTGCATAGACCGGAAGGCCTGTATCCGCTGCTACTGCTGCCATGAAATGTGCAGGGCCGATGCCGTGGGCCTGCGCAGAAATCTGCTGCACAGGATTCTCACGAGGGACAATTCAAATAATTAAGAAGACAGCCAGGAGGAGTCAATGAAATTCGAAGACAAGTACATCAAAATCGGCAATGTGAACACGCGGTACTGGGAATACGGAGAGGGCGATCCCCTGATCCTCATTCACGGCCTCGGCACTTCCATTGAGATATATGAGCAGAATATCCCCGAACTGGCTAAGGTCTCAAAGGTATATGCCCCCGACCTGGTGGGGTTCGGATACAGCGACAAGCCGAGCGCTCCCTATTCCGTCGCCTTCCTGACTGATTTTCTGCATGAGTTCGCGCTCAAGATGAACATCGGCAGGACATCGCTTCTGGGCGCATCCATGGGTGGAGGGATAGCGCTGAAATACGCTATCGACCGCCCGGAAAGGGTGAACAAGCTCATCCTTGAAGACAGCGCCGGACTGGGCCGGGAGCTGGCGCTTCCCCTGCGGCTCACGTCGATGCCCATGTTCAGCAAGCTTTCCTTCCTGAAATACAGGCGGGCGATAGCCTGGTACATGAGGACGCTCGTCCATGATCCCAAGTCAATGACCGACGAGATGATAGATTTTTATTACAAAATCTTCTCCCTTCCCGGGGCGATCGAAGCTTTCGCGAGCGTCCTGAGGAATTCCTGCAGTTTCAAGGGCATCAATGAGGACATAATCAAAGGAATAACAGACAGGCTCCCGGATATAAAAACCCCGACCTTAATCATCTGGGGAAAGCAGGACCGGAGCCTGCCCGTAAAGGACGCGTATCTGGCCCACCAGGAGATCCCCGGCTCCCGGCTCCACATTTTTGATGATTGCGGGCATTTCGCCAATATGGAAAAGACGGCCGAGTTCAACGAATTGGTCTGCAGCTTCTTAAGGGAAAAATAATCCGGACGGGTCCGCGCCGTCCGGTTTCCGCCTGGTAGTTGAATGCAGCTATATAAAATCCGCTATTTTGAGGCATATACAAAATGTGATTTTTGGAATAGAAAATTCCCCATCAGCGTATGAATATCTCCTTAGGAACAGTGGTGGTCTTACGCTGCGTTAGAATCTTCTCCCAGGGCCGCGGGAAGCTCCGGTCAAGCGAAAATTCGCGACGATGCCCAAAATCTTGGCCCGATGCTTCCCGTTGTTCCTTTTCAGGAATTTTGCCGGACTTGGAGACTGCCGGGATCTCATCATGGTGTCTCTGAAATAAAATTCAGGATGTGCTCATGCTGAAAAACAATGCCGTTCGCCTGCGGCCCCATCACCTGATCTGCAATACTTATCTTCCCCTGCAGGGCCTCCGGCGCAGTGAAGCGTTCGTCCGTGCGGTGCTGAAAGTCCGGGAAGTAATGCTTGTGCATGATGATACAATCATAGAAATATCAGAGGGCGTCGACGGACTGTGCGCGTTCTGTTCCGAGTGCAGGGATTCCCGGTGCGCTAGTCCGCAGGGCGGCGAGGATGCCGTGAGAAAATGGGATGCGCGGATATTGCAGGGGTTGGGTTTGAAATACGGGGAAGCCAGGCCGGCAAAAGAAATCCGCGGCATAATCGCCGCGAAAGCCCCTCTTGATTTCTGTCGCACCCGCTGCCCCTGGAAAAACACCTGCGAAATTTTTCATCTGAAGCCGGCGCCCTGAAACAGCAAATGAGATGCCGTATAATTTCGGCTCTCCGGCCTTTCCTCTTTCGAACTGTCTCCCTTTTCTTTTTGCCTGAGGGGCAAAACCCCCGGCCGCCTTTCCGGCAGCCTCGAAATCAGCATAGAATTATAATTTAACGTGTGCTAGAAAATCGTAAAAATTTTGCGGCGGTTTGAGCTTGTCTGTTTGATAAAAACTGCCGCCTTCAGGAACGCATCATGCTGAATTTCTTGCCGTCGACTCTTCTGGGTGCGCTGTCGGGGATTTTTCTGGCCGTAAATGTTGTAGTATGGGTTACGATCCTGTATGTGTTTGCCCTCCCCAAGTTTGTTTTACCTATCCCGCCCTTGCGCCGCGTGCTTAACAGAATCCTCAATTGGATAGGAGAAAACTGGATCGCCTGCAACAGCGCCTGGATGCGCCTGACCCAGAGGACGAAATGGGACGTAAAGGGTCTGAAAGGCCTCAATTACAGGGGATGGTACCTTGTCATCAGCAATCACCAGTCATGGGTGGATATTTTTGTTTTGCAGAAGCTGCTGAACCGGCGCATCCCCCTGCTCAAGTTCTTCATCAAGAGAGAGTTGATTAAAGTGCCTATGATGGGTTTCGCCTGGTGGGCCCTGGATTATCCTTTTCTGCACCGCTACAGCGCCGAATACCTCAAGAAGCATCCCGAACGAAAAGGCAGGGACTTCGAGGCTACCCGCCGGGCCTGCGAAAAATTTGCGACAATATCCACCAGCGTGATGAACTTTCTCGAGGGGACGCGCTTCACCCGGGAAAAACACAAGAGACAAAAGAGCGAATACAGGTTCCTGCTGCGCCCAAAGGCGGGGGGGCTCGCTCTGGCCATGAACGTTCTCGGCGAGAAGTTTAACTCCCTTCTGGATGTCACGATTGTCTACCCTGACGGCGCCCCCACCTTCTGGAAATTTCTCTGCGGCAGGGTCAAACGCGTGATTGTGGACATGAAGACGATAGAGGTGCCGGAACAGTTCATGCACGGCGACTACGAAGGAGACCCCGACTTCCGGGACGCCGTCCAGAAATGGGTCCAGCAGTTGTGGCTGGAGAAGGACAGGCGGATACAGGATCTCATGTCGCAAGCCATGACGAGCATTCAGCAAATCAAAAATGATCTGACGGACCCGGGCTCCGGGGAGTTGAACGCTCAACTTTGAGGGAGAATTTTCTTGATGTGACCATCAAGAATTGCCCAGTGTCGGGGCTGGAAAAGGGGCCGGATGCGGATATGCAGCGGCCCCTTGTGCTTTTCGAATTGCTCATCATGAAAAGAAAGTCTTTATCATGCCCAGGATTGAGCGGAAGTCCATGGCGCCTGCGTCGACGCACAGGTGAAAGTTCCTCGCGTCCATCCAGTTCACCCCGATGATGTCCTTGACAAACCTGGTCCTCCTGCGGTCCGATTCAATGACAATGGATCTGATGCTTTCATAATCAGCGGTCTTCCTGGATTCCATTACCCGCCTGATCCTGAATTCCAGCGGCGCGTGGACGAAAACGCGCAGGACTTCCGGGCGGTCCTTCAGGGCGTGGAAGGCGCCCCTGCCCACGATGACGGCGCTGAATTTGTCCACCACCCGGTTCATGATTGTGCTTTCCAGTTCGAACAGGTCGCGTTCGTAAACGGCCCTCCCCGAAGGGGGAATGAAAGCGGATTCGGGCGCGCCGGAAG
Organism: uncultured Syntrophaceae bacterium; assembly: GCA_964556675.1. Lineage (GTDB taxonomy): Bacteria > Desulfobacterota > Syntrophia > Syntrophales > UBA4778 > JBDKTK01. The sequence continues at coordinate 6,033 of CAZKYN010000070.1, read as the reverse complement.
AAAAGCTTCGCAGCAGGTTTTCGATAATTCCCGCCGACCTCTCTTCCGCATGTTCCACGAGCGCGGGGTCAACACCCAGCCTCTCCGACGCTTCCCTGAGGATTTCCCGGTCCAGGTACCGGAACCCGAGTTCCCTGGCGGCAAGGTAGCCTATATAAGAGCCGCCGCTCCCCATCAGCCTCGAGACGACTATTGACCGGAATTTCCCCATGTCCTTCCACCCGCCTTGGTTGTGCCTTGCCTACTCGAATATTTATCAAAAAAGCCGGCAGAATAGAAATGTAAAATACGATTGGGACGACGCCGGGGGGAATTTGACATGCGAACGGATTCGTGAGAGTTATCGTCTTCCGTGAAAGCAAGGGATTGTTTTCCGCGCCTGAAGGAAGATATAAAAAGAAGAATTGAGGAGCCATGGGACGAGTAAGCATAGTCAGGACTGAAACAGGAATGAGCCCGGCTCTGGAGCGGGCCCTGGACCTCATCGGCGGGATCGGTCAGTGCATCCGCAGAGGCGATGCCGTCTTGCTCAAACCGAATATTAACGGCACGGAGGGGGTGACGAGCGTCGAACTTGTCGAACACCTGATCAGGGTGTTAAAAGACTTCGGCGCCGGGACAATTGTCCTTGCCGAAGCCACTTTCGGCAACGAGCGCATGACCGATATGTTCTTCGCCAAAACCGGGTTCGCGGAGCTTGCCCGGAAATACGATATCCCGCTTATAAACCTCAACAGGTCCGAACCGGTTGAGGTGAAGGTTAGAAAGCCCCTTCTGCTCGAAACCATAAAGATTGCCAAAGAGGCGTTTGAAACAGATGCAATCATCAATATCCCGGTCATGAAGGTCCATTACGCAACGGGTGTGACGCTTGCCCTGAAGAACCTCAAGGGGCTGCTCGTAGGGGATGAGAAGCGGCGTTTCCACGAGTCCGGACTGGACAAGGCCATAGTGGATTTGAACAGCGTAGTCGAGCCGGCCCTGAACATCGTCGACTGCAGCCGCTGCATGGAGCGCATGGGCCCCCGGGGAGGGGACATGGTGGACCTGAACCTGCTCATGGCCGGAAGGGACAGGGCGGAAACGGATTATGCCGGCTGCCTTGTCATGCGGCACAGCCTCGAGGAAGCGAAGCATATTCAGCTGTATATAGAAGAAAACGGCATAGACGTTTCGCGGACGGAGATCCTGGGAGAAAAAATCGAGGACGTGAGCTATCCCTTCAAGAAAGCGCGGATGCACGCCGCGGCGCCGAAGGGCTTTTTCGTCCACAACATCGACGCCTGCAGCTCCTGCATGAACGCTCTGCTGCTCTCATTCGAGCTTTACGGGAAAGATGCGCCCCGGGACACGCATGTTTACCTGGGCACAAAGACAGATGAACTCCCGGTAAATGCCTTCCGGCTGGCTTTCGGCAACTGCAGCAATAAAGGCGACGGATACGATATCCGCATCAGGGGCTGTCCTCCCTATCCTTTCGATTTGAAAAACAAGCTCGATTCCTGAATCCGAAAACAAAAAGAAAAGGGCCAGGGGAGGCGCCCATGGCCCTTTTTTCAGGCACTGAGGAATTTATTTTTTCTTCTTTTCGGGTTCGGGCACCGGCTCTTCTATTCCGGCGATATTCCTTGCGTACTCCACGAATTCCTCCAGGGGCGTGCCACCCTGCCCTATGTTTCCCTCGGTGGCCGTGTCTCCGCAATGGTGAGCCCCTCGATGTCGCGGGGCGCCACGCAGGCGAGTGCAAAGTCCTTGTCGTCTTCCGGACGCCGCGCGGACAATTATGGGCGGAAAAAAAATTGGAATATCAGCCCCCTTTCAATAAAATACCCATAATGAAAATTAAAGGAGAGCAAAATGGAAATCTCAGAGGCGATCATGCAAAGGAAGAGCGTCCGGGCCTACCTGGAAAAAGACGTGGCCCCCGGCGATCTTGAGAAGGTGCTCGAGGCGGGGCGTTGGGCGCCCAATGCCGGCCCGTTCCAGATTTCGGTAGTCCGCAACCCGGAACTGAGAAAGAAGATAAACGACAGGACGCTTGACGCCATGGTCAAATCCGGCATCCCGTTCCTGCAGCAGCGGGCGGCTCTGCCGGGCTATCAGCCGCTTTACGGAGCGCCGGTATTGGCGCTTCTGTCCGCCCCCGCGGAAGGCCCCCTGGGCGCGATGAACACATCCCTCGCGGCGGAGAACATGATCCTGGCGGCAACGGGGCTGGGGCTTGGGACATGCTTTCTCGTATCGCCCACCCTGGCGCTCAACCGCGACCGGGAACTCTTGAGGGAAGCGGGGATTCCGGACGATCATATCCTGCAGTGCGCCGTGATCCTGGGTTATGCGGCAGCCGAGAATAAATTTACATCGGGCGGGCGCAATGCAAAGGGCGCCCTTAAATTCATAGATTGAACTGATTTCAGCTTTGCCATGTCTTCGTGACCGGCAATAAGCCGGTCTCATCTTATTGCCTCATTTAAAATAAGCTGAGGCTTGATTTCATGGCGGAACGAATCGATGATCCGGCCCTGAAAAGACTGTGGGATGATGTCCATAGATTCATTAAAGAATCCATTCATGAAGTGAGGAACATCATCAGGGAATTGAGCCCGCCCGTTCTGTACGAGCTTGGTTTTGTCGAATCATTGGAATGGCTTGCGGACAGCATGAGCGAAACCTATGGCATTCCGGTTCTTTTCCAGTCCGAACCTGTCGACAGGGAGCCTGATTTAAAAACCAGGATAATCCTCTTTCAGGCGGTCCGCGAGCTGATCATGAATTCGATCAAGCACTCCAGGGCCAGGCAAATTGAAGTCACTGCCAGGGCCGAGGGAGGAAAATACTCGGTTTACGTGGAAGATGACGGGATCGGGTTCGATGTGGAATCTGCCTTCGACGGGAAGGGATTCGGACTGCTGCACATGCGCGAAAGGCTGCAGAATATCGGGGGGTCATTCGACATTGCATCCGACGGCAGGGGGACAAAGGCGATAGTCACGGCTGCTGTCTAGGTGATCTGGAGCAGGGCTGTAATCGGCAGCCCTGCTCCGTGATGATTCGCGTTGCTGCTCTTACTGAGGCGCCTGTTTCGCCTTGGGCTGTGCCGTTTCGCGCGAGGCCACGTCTATCGCTCTCAAAAGCCCTTCAGCCTGGGGGCTTTTGAAGCCTTTGACGAGGATATCAGTCGGTTTGACGGATTTTTCATAATAGGCAAAGTTCCACTTGTCCCGGGGAGCGATCACTGTGCCGTCCAGGGCTACGCCTCCGTACAGTCCCTTGGACCGGGAAAAGCTGAGGATATCCGCGCTGAGGTTGGCGGTTGCCGCCGACGCGCCCACGCCCATGGGACCAACAGCGATGCCGGCGTCAAGTCCCAGTTTGAAGCTGTTGGACATGAAGGCAGTAATGCCGCGCTCGGACATGATCAGGAGGACCACCTCCGCTGCCTGCGCTCCCGCCTGCAGTCCGAAACTTGCCCCGGCTGCCGTATAAAAGGCCGGACCGGCCCACTCGTTGGTATCCCGCACTCTTTGGACGAGGACTCCGCTGCCGCCCTGGGCCCCGACGATGAATGCCCCCTTGATCTGCTGGGGAACGATGAAAACACCTCTTGCCCTGGGCAGCAGATCGCGCATGGCGCCCATTTTGGCATCGTTCACGAAACTGTTGAATGTCATCTGGGACCTTTCCACGAGCTGCTGGGCCTCCATGCGGCCCTGGTCGGATGCCGCCCCGGTTGCGGGGGCAGGCGTCTTTGAGGCGCAGGAGACAAGCAAAATGGCCAGGATGGCCGGGAATAAAAATTTACCTGCAAATCTCATTTGTGTTCCTCCGTAGTTTCCGAAACAGGACCGGGAGCGGAAAGCTCACCGGCGCTGCCGCTTTTTACCGCGGCGCCTGTTTCGCCTTTGGCTGTGACGATTCGCGGGATGCCGTCGCGACCTGCTTCAGGAGCGCTGATCCTTTCGGAGCTGTAAGATTATTCACCAGGATCTGGGCAGGTGTGACATTTTTCCCGTAGTAAGCAATATTCAGACTTTCCCGGGGCTCAATTACGGCGCCGGAAAGGGCAAGGCCGCCATACAGTCCCTGGTTCCGATTGAAGGCCAGAATATCGGCGCTGAGATTGGCTGTGGCTGCCGAAGCGCCGATGCCCATCGGTCCGACTGCAATGCCTGCATCCGCCCCAAGCTTTAAACTTCTACCCATGAACGCGTTAATACCTCTCTGGCTCATAATGAGAAACACGACTTCCGAAGATTCCGCCCCAGCCTGGAGCCCGAAGCTTGCCCCGCCCAAGGTATAAAACGCGGGCCCGATCCAGGAGTTATCCTTTGTCCGCTTCACAAGCACTCCGCTTCCGCCCTGGGCCCCTACTATAAAAGCGCCTTTGAGCCTCTGCGGCACTATGTAGACGCCCTCGGCCCTCGGCAGGAGGTCGCGCATGACGCCCATGTGCGGGTCTGCCATGAAGCTCTGAAATGTGGTCTGGGCGTTTTGCACGAGCTGCTGCGCTTCTTGTTCGTTTTGGCTTACACCGGCTGTCGTTGTCGGCGGCGGACCCTTATGGCAGCAGATCAGAAATGCAGCAAGGATACACAGGACTAAAATTTTTCCGATTGATCTCATATTGCACCTCCCGGTTTTTTTTTAAATGAACAACTTCATTGTGCTGAATCAAGCCGGGAATAAACAATAAGTCATTACCTGATTTCTCCGCTCAAAAAAGAGGAAAAGGAAAGTTGTGCCTTGTGGAGGACGAAGAAATGCAGGGCATTCAGGCCGCCCATGGCCCCCCCGGGAGCCTCGGCGGAAACGGAATCCCCGGATAAAAAGTTCCTTAGCCTGCATATGTCCCAATCCCCTTTATATTCTCCCGGCCTTGATTTATATTGGGCCTGGAATATGAAAATCCGGGAAATAATCGCCAAGAGCATCCTTTCCAGGTCCCAGGTTTATGATTATGCCCTCAACCCTTACGTGGGCTGTGCGCACGAATGCGTTTACTGCTATGCGAAGTTCATGAAGAGGTTCACCGGGCACAGGGAGAGGTGGGGGGATTTTGTGGACGTGAAGGTGAACGCCCCCGAACTCCTGGCCCGGGAAGTGAAAAGGAAAAGAGTCGGGAGGGTCTGGGTCAGCGGCGTGTGCGACCCTTACCAGCCCCTGGAGAAAAGATACGGGCTCACGGGGAAATGTCTGGAAACCCTCGCCGCGAGCGGCTGGCCCTTTACCGTCCAGACCAAGTCCGACCTGGTGCTGCGCGACATCGAAATCCTCAACAGGGCCGCGGACTGCGAGGTCGGGTTCACCGTCACAACGGCCGACGATTCCATCAGGCGGATATTCGAACCGGGCGCTCCGCCGGTCAGCAGGCGGATCGAGGCCTTGAGGACCCTGCACGAATGCGGCATCAGCACTTTCGCGATGATTGCGCCGATCCTGCCGGGCGCCGGGGGGCTTGCGGAAGAACTCAAGGGCAAGGTCGGCCATGTCATAATAGACCGGATGAATTACAATTACGCAAAGCAGACCTACCGGAAACACCGCCTGGAATGGGCCGGCCTGTCCACCGCGGATTATCCCTTTGCCCTCATCACCACCTACGAGGCCTTTCATTTTGCCAAGCCCAACCCCGCCTATTGCGCCGAGATTCTGGGCCAATTGGGCTGCCCCGAAGGGCCGGTGGTCATGGTGGGCAACAGCCTGGAAGATGATCTGCTTCCCGCGGCGGTTTTGGGCATCCCCGGCTACTGGGTCACCGAGGACGGCACCCCCGTCCCCGCCGAACTCCCCGCCGGGAGCGCCGCTGGATCCCTGGCAGGGCTCATCCCCTGGCTCGAGGCTCGCTCTGCCGAAAGCTTCACCCCCCAGCTCGATACGCCCGCGGCCTTGCTGGCCTGGCTGCGCGCTGCCCCCGCTGCTGTCGCCGCCCTCACCCAGCCCCTCAGCCCGGCTGCCTGGGCCCAGCGCCCCGCCGCCGAAGAATGGTCGCTGACCGAGATCCTGTGCCACCTGCGGGACGTCGATCACGAAGTC
>CAZKYN010000069.1:0-14079 GCA_964556675.1 uncultured Syntrophaceae bacterium | reverse complement strand
TCGGCGTATTTTCGCCAGGAAATCGGCGGACAATTTAGGCCGATGCAAACCTTGCACCCGTTGCATTTATCCTGATCAACCGTAAACGGCTTTTGGGCTGCCTTGCTGAGGAGCACGCATGACCCTTCAGAAATAATCAAGGAAGGGCCTTTTCGCTCCAACTCCTCCCTTACCGCCGCCCGGGCCTCTTTGATCTTGAACGGGTCCACAACCCGGACACTGTCCATTCCCAGTACTTTTCCCAGCTCGGCAAAATTGAGAACCTTAGTTTTCTCTCCCTGCAGGGTCCTGCCGGTCGCCGGATGGTCCTGCATTCCCGTCATTGCGGTCGTTCTGTTGTCCAGGATGACAACGAGGGCGTCGCTCCTGTTATAAGCCATGTTGAGCAGCGGTGTAATACCGGAATGGATGAATGTCGAATCCCCGATTACGCCGACCACCTTGCCTTTTCCCTTATCCCTTAAGGCCTTGCTCATGCCGTGAGCCATGCCGATGCTCGCCCCCATGCAGATGCAGGAATGCAGGCCTTCGAGCGGCTTCATGAACGAGAGCGTGTAACAGCCGATATCCCCTGCCACAAAGGCCTTAAGCTTGCCAAGCACGTAGAATATCCCACGATGCGGGCAGCCCGGGCATAAATTGGGCGGCCTCGGCGGTATGCGGCCGGCATCCACGGGGCATGACGGGTCCTGACTTCCCGAAATGGAATTCGCAACAACACCGGGATCGAACTCTCCCGTGTAGGGGAACACCGATTTCCCTTCAACCTTAATCCCCATGGCCTTGATCTGGTCTTCCAGATACGGGTCCATCTCTTCGACCACGTATACTTTCTTCACCTTGGCTGCGAAGTCCCGGATCATCTTCTCCGGCAGGGGAAATACCATACCGAGCTTGAGGTAAGAGTATTGAGGAAAAACGTCCTTTACATAATTGTAGACGATTCCTGCTGTAATTATCCCCACCTCGGGGCTGTTCATCTCAATCCTGTTCTCGCTGAAAGTTTCCGCGAATTCCTTGAGGCGGGCCGTCCTCTCCTCGACGACCCTGCGCCTGACGCGAGCATTGAACGGAACCATCACGTACTTGGCCGCGTCTGTCTTGATCCCGGTACGGTCCTTGAACTCGCCGGGATTTTCAACTTTAACTATCGACTTGGAATGGGATACCCTCGTAGTAGACCTCAGGAATACCGGCGTGTCGAATTTTTCGCTGATCTCAACCGCCAGTATGACATAATCCTTAGCCTCCTGGCTGTCGCCCGGCTCCAGCATCGGTATTTTGGCGAACTTGGCGTAATTGCGGTTGTCCTGCTCGTTTTGCGAACTGTGCAGGGATGGGTCATCTGCGGAGATAATCACCAGCGCCCCCTCAATTCCCGTATAGCTTACGGTGAATAGAGGGTCGGCGGCCACGTTCACTCCGACATGTTTCATGGCGGCCATCGTCCTTTCGCCTGCTAAAGCAGAGCCGATCGCCACCTCCAGGGCCACCTTTTCATTCGGAGACCATTCCGCGTACACCCCCGGGTATTTGGAAAACTCTTCCATTACTTCCGTGCTCGGAGTGCCCGGGTACGCCGCTCCGAAACGGATCCCCGCTTCGAATGCGCCCCTGGCTATCGCTTCATTTCCGGAATAAATTTTCTTTTCCTTTTCCATTATTTCCCTTCTATTCCAGTTCGGAGATCTTTCTTTTCAGGAACATCTCGGTCACCGGGTCGTTTTTGCTTTCCAGAGCTTTCTTGTATGATTCTACAGCTCCCTTGCTGTTCTTGAGCTGTTCCGCCATCCTGCCGGCATTGAGATAGGCGCTCCCCCGGAATGCCGCGCCCTTGGGATCTCTGGCGGAGTCTTCGAAATACTTGAAGGCCTTGTCGAAATCCCCCTTGGCTTCATAGCAGTAGCCCAGGCCGCTGTACGCCAGCGCTATGAGTTCATTTGACCTGGCTTTGGACAGGAATTCATCGTACGACTTTATCGCGTTATCCGTTTCATTGAGCCTGTAATAGATGATTCCCATGCTGTAGCGCGAGAGGTTCGCGGCATCTGTACCCGGATATTTATCGATTATCTCCTTGTGCTTTTCCAGGGCCAGCCTGGACACTCCATCCTGTGTCGCCGTGTTTCCCATAGGCGCCAGCATGGCTTTACCTAACAGGTCCTGCGCCTGTTTCTCATTATAGGCGCTGTATACATACCAGCCTGCGGCCAGGAAGACCGCGACAAGTACGGCCGAAGTGCCGGCTATTATTTTCGCCTTGTGCTCCCTGGCATATGCCGTCAGCCTCATTGTCGTCGTCTGCAGCTGGTCAGGTTTTTTTAAATCCTTCTTTTTTATTCTCTCGGACATCCAATGACCCCCCGGGCTCAAGCGCCTGCCAGGCCCTGCTTTATTTTCGCCGCCACATCCTCCGGCGGCCTGATAATCTTACCCTGGCTGTTTATGAAAGCATGGACCGAAAAGCCTTCAACTATAAGCCTCTCCCTTGCCTCATCCCAGATCTCGTACTCGAATTTGATGCTTGCCCTGCGCATGAACGCAATCCTGGTCTCAACCCTCACGACCTGGTCGTACCTGGCGGGCGAATTGTAATAGCAGTACAGTTCAGTAACAGGAAGACGGTAATCCTGTTTCTCCAACTCCGCGTAGACCACGCCCATATCCCGCATCAATTCCGTCCGCCCTATCTCGAACCAGCGGATATAGTTCATATGGTAAACCACGCCCATTGCATCGGTGTCGGCGTATATCACGCGGATGCTAACTGCGCCTTGCATGTACAAACCCACCCCATTCCCGGACGAAAAGGTCCATCAGAATGTGACCCGGCGCAATCCTTATGCCTGACTTTGCAGCTTGCCCCTCTCCGAAGGCGTACCCTTTCCCCATGTTCTCTTCATTAAAAGACGAGAAGACTGCAAACGGACTCGGCCCCGCTGAATGGGTCCTTATCCGGATAGGAGTCGGGTGGTCCGAAAGGACGAGAACGCGGTATTCGCCGAACCGCTGCATACCACGCAAGACCGCGCCCAGCACTTTTCCGTCAAAGTCCTCAATGGCCCTGATTTTACCCTGCACGTTCCCCTCGTGGCCCATTTCGTCGGGGGCCTCCACATGGATGAACATGAAATCGAGTTCCTGGAGGGCCTCAAGCGCCCCCTGAGCCTTGCCTTCGTAATTGGTATCTATGTAGCCTGTCGCCCCTTCGACCTTGATCACTTCGAGGCCGGCATATACCCCTATCCCGTTGAGAAGGTTCACAGCCGAGATAATCCCGCCTTTGATGCTGTATCTGGAAGAGAACGAAGCTATGCGCGGCGCCCTGCCCTGCCCCCAGAGCCAGACCGAATTAGCCGGCGATTTGCCTTTTTCAACCCTGGTCCGGTTAACCGGATGAGACGCAAGGATCTCCCCTGCAGCTTCCATGAGGCCGCGGATGGCATCGGAACCCGGTCCCTTGGGCAGGTAAGCTTCTACACGGCTCCCCACGATGTCATGGGGCGGCGTGGTTTGTGCCTGATCGGAACCATCTTTCCAGACAGTCAGGTGCCTGTAGCTGATCCCCGGCACAAACCGCACAGCAGCGGACCCCAGTTTTTTTTGCAAGTCCAGGATTATCGCTTCGGCTTCCGGGCTGGAAATGTGGCCTGCTGAATAATCGGCCATAATACCGTCCTTGATTGTGACCAGGTTGCAGCGGAAGGCCACGTCATCAGGCGCAAGTCGGACATTCATATTGGCCGCCTCGAGAGGCCCCCTGCCGGTATACGAAATGTTCGGGTCATACCCGAGCACGGACAAGTTAGCGACATCGCTGCCCGGCGGAAAACCTTCGGGTATGGTGTCAACAAGCCCAATGGTCCCCAGGGCGGCCATCATGTCCATATTGGGAGTATGTGCGCACTCCAGCGGCGTCTTCATCCCGAGCTCCGCAAGCGGCTCGTCAGCCATCCCATCTCCCAGCAAAACAATGTATTTCACGATCAAGGCCTTAAGTTATTTAAGTTTCTCGTCCTCTATCCGTATCCTCACAGTGCTGTCCTGGACCACATCGAGCTTATCGATTTCATCAAGGGCCATCCGGACGTTCTTTTCCCGCGACTCATGGGTCGTCATGACGACCGGCACGGCCCCGTCCAATTTTCTGCCCTTCTGGATAACCGCCGCGATGCTGATGTTGTTGGCGCCGAGGATCCCGGCAATCTTGGACAGAACGCCCGGGCGGTCTACGGCTGAAAAGCGGAAGTAGTACTTCGTATCGACATCGTCCATCGGAAGCAGAGATATGTCCTCGATCTTGCTTTCATCGAGCACCCTGGCCGGGAGCCTTCTCGACATGCCTTTGAGCATGTCGCGTGCAATGTCCACAATATCGCTCACCACGGCGCTCGCGGTGGGCATCATCCCGGAACCCTGGCCGTAAAGAAAAATGGAATCCGCGGCATCGCCGACGATATGGAAGGCGTTGAAATTCCCGTTTACGTTGGCAAGCAGATGGTCGAAGGGGATCATTGTCGGGTGTATCCTTGCCTCAATCGAATCCTCCCGCTGCACGGCTATGGCCAGCAGTTTGATCCTGTAACCAAGTTCCCGGGCGAATTCTATGTCCTGTTCCTCAACTTTTGAGATCCCTTCCCGGTAGATGCCTTCCAGTCTGACCCTCTTGCCGTAAGACAGGGCAAGGGTTATGGCCAGTTTATGGGCGGTATCTATCCCCTCGATGTCATAAGTCGGATCGGCTTCCGCAAACCCGAGTTCCTGGGCCTCCTTAAGCACCACGCCGAAGGCCTTCCCCTCGTCAGTCATCTTGCTCAGGATGAAATTGGAGGTGCCGTTCATGATGCCGAAAACCGATCTGATCCTGTTGGCGACAAGGCTCTCCTTGATGGTCTTGATTACAGGTACAGTGCCGCCGACACTGGCTTCGAACCCGATGTCCACATTTTGCTTTTCCGCCGCGGCAAATATCTCGTCTCCATAGTTGGCGAGCAGCGCTTTATTGGCGGTCACCACGTGTTTTTTGTTCCGTATGGCCTTAAGGATGAATGACTTGGCCGGCTCGAAACCGCCGATCAGCTCAATGACGATCGAAATCTCGGGATCATTGAGGATTTCGTGGGCGTCCTTGGTCAACAGGTTCTTATTCACGGAAATGCCCCGGGAGGAAACAATATCCAGGTCGGCTATTTTTTTCAGGATTATCCTGGCCCCGAGACGCTTCTCCAACTGGGAATTGTTCTGCTGCAGGAGACGCACCACCCCCGCCCCCACTGTTCCGAACCCGATAAGCCCCACTACTATTTCTTTCATTTTGCTTGCCCCGCCAATGTGTCTTTTAAAACAAAGTTTTCTATACCAGCCGGGCATTTTTGTCAAATTATTCGGTCACTTTGCGCATTGCCCCGCTGTCGCTAACCGCCTGGGGCATATTCAGGCATTTGACCTCTGGATAAGTATGCCGGAGATAATCAGGACCAGACCGGAAACCGTTGACAGCCTGATCTCTTCTCCGACTATCAGGGAGATGAAAAACAGGGAAATGAAAGGGGCTAGGTATACCAGGTTGCTGACCTGCGCGGCTGTCCGGGAGAGTATCAGTGCCTTGAGCCAGAAAACGAATGTCAGCCCCATTTCAAACAGGCCTATATAAGCCGCCCCGATCGCTCCGGCAGCCGTGATTTGAAGGTCTTCAGACGAAAAGTAAAGAGCTGCGAGGGTATAGAGTGAGCCGAAGCCGAAGCTCAGGAAGAGTTTCAAGACCTCATCCCTGGCATCCTTGACGTTGTAAATCCAGAACAGGGCCCAGATTATCGAACTGGAAAGGGCCAGGGCGGCCCCGAACGCGTTGGTGAACCGCAGTCCCAGTAAATTCCCCTGAGTGGAGATGACCAGAACGCCCGCAAAACTCACCACGACTGCAAGGACGCTTTTCGGCCCTATTTTCTGCCTCAGCAGGACGGCGGACAGCAAAACGAGCATTATCGGCCAGGTCCAGTTGAGCGGCTGGGCCTCTTGCGCCGGCAGGACGTCGTAGGCCTTGAAAAGAATAAGGTAATAGACGAAAGGATTCAGGAATCCAAGTGCGGCGGAACGGACTAAATCATGTCTCGAAGATGCCCTGAGATCGTTCCATTTGCCCTGGGCGAGAAGGATAAGGAAAAGCGAGGCCGTCGAGACAAGCGATGCCAGGAAAAGCATCTGGATAAAGCCCATGCTGCGCAGGGTAAGCTTGAATGCCGAGGCGACAGTGGACCAGAGCAGGACAGTCAGAGCGGCGTAGATATAGGCTTTCGTCTGGTTATCCAACTGTTCGTCCGGTTTGAGGATTCAATCAGGAGTTGCAGGAAATCCTTCCTAAAACAAATAAAACAACGACGGCAGGACCTCCATCTCGTGCAAAGTCTCAATAAGTTCCATGACGCCGATCAGCCATATGAACCACAGCGCGTCGAAAATATTTTTCCTGAATAAGACAGGCTTGATGACATAATCTTCAGGCTCAGCAAAATTCTCGGTGCTGGGAAAGAACCTGGGGACTTTTTTTTCATATTCATCAAATGTGTCGTTATGAAGTCTTCTGAGAGTCTGCTCCTCTTCCCTGATCACCGCAGGATAATAGAAAGCAAAGCCCGCCAGAACGAGCGCGGGTATGGTGATTGTCTCAGTCGCAAAACCGACTCCGAGGGCCCCGATAAGGCTGAAGAAATAAAGCGGGTTCCTGGTCATGGAGTACGGGCCGACCCTGATCAGTGAATTTTCCTTGTAACCTGCTATGTAAATCAGGCACCACAACCTGCCCATGGACCCTATGCCGGCCAGGACCACGCCCAGCAAGAACAGGACCGCATTCACAAGCGGCGCTTTCGTTTCCCAATAATTGCCGGAGAGCACGATCAGAAGGATTAACACCAGAGCGAATAGCTGGGAGATTCGAATACGCATAATCAATCCTGTTCAGTTGTGAAAAACACTTTTGAGCTCCACGCGTTTATAAAAATATCCCCGCTGTTCAGCGGGGATATATAAGTTTTTTTATATTACGTCAATTTCCTTAAAAACGGAATCCCACGTTGGCCGTACCGACAAAACCGCTCAGGTCGTAACTCTTTGAACCGGTAATTGTCGGAGAAAAATCAACACTGGACACGAAATGGTATTTAAGCTCGCCGCCGACGTAGAGCATTTTATTGATGTTGTATATTGCGCCTCCCCCCAAAAATCCCCCGAAGGCGGTCTTGTCATCCGAATAATGCAAATCATTCCCGAAGACAGTTGAATCTATATCCCTGTCGAAATTGATAAAGTAAGCGCCTAAACCGCCCCTGCCGTATATTTCCAGCTTATCCGTGACGGGCAGGACGCCTTTGAGTGAAATCGTCAGCGGCAGGACCGATATGGAATCGGAATAGCTGAAAGCTCCAAATGTGCCGTTAAACCCTACCACATCGTCGCTGGTCAGACCGAAAGCTCCGACGTTCAATTCGATCGCCAGATTTTTTGCCAGATATCTGCCGACCGCCACTTCACCATTGAATCCGGCGCTGTCGAAAGTGTCGACGGAACTTGAGGTGGGAAAATAAACGCCTAAATTCAACACAACATAATTTTTCTTCGCTTCCTGAGCAGAGGCGCTTGAAATTCCCGCCATCATTGCCAACAGACATAAACACACAACCAAAAATCTTTTCATTGCCGACGACCTCCTTGGAAATTTATCTCAGATGAATTTTTTCAGGTCCAGTGTTTGTTCTATGATGTAAAACTGGTTTGTTGTCAATTAAATTTCGGGCGCCGACCCAGTTCTGCGGACTCATGCAGTTTGACCCGTGGCTGCCCTGGTGATATGGTACCCGATCAAAACAGCTGAGATGGCAAAAAGGAGACTGCGTATGTTGGAGATAAAGAATTCAGTAGCGGTGATTACCGGAGGAGGAGGCGGAATCGGCCTCGAGATTGCGAAATACTGGGTAGCTAACGGGGGCAAGGTCGTCATCGCGGATGTGGCGCCCCAGTTCCTGGAAAAAGCCGAGGCCGAACTCAAAGGCATGGGCGGGGAGGTCCTCTCTGTCGTTTGCAACGTGACCAGCGAGGATGACTGCGGCAGGCTGGCTGATTCTGCAATAGAGAGGTTCGGTCAGATCAATCTGGTAGCCCCGTTCGCCGGTATCATCAAGGATGCGATGATGGTCGCAACCGACAAGAAGACCGGCAAAGTGATCCGCAAGATGACCCTGGATCAGTTCAAGGCGGTCATCGACATCAACCTCACCGGAGTGTTCCTGACAGTCCGCGAGTGCGCGGAAAGGATGATCAATAACAACTGCAAAGGCCTTATCTGCCTTGTGTCCTCGACGGGCTCCCTCGGCACCGCGGGACAGATCAACTACTCGTCTTCGAAAGCGGCCATGTCGGTCATTCCCAAGGTCCTGACTGCCGAGTTCTTCCGGCGCGGCTTCGCCGACCGGATCCGGTGCGTTGCTGTGGCTCCGGGATACGTCGGGACCGCGATGGTCAAAGGCATGGACCAGACCGCGCTTCAGAAAATCCTGTCTGATGTCCCCATCGGCAGGCTTGTCGAGCCGGCGGAAGTGGCGTCGCTGGTCGGTGAACTTTACCGGAATGAAGCAATGGCCGGGGATGTGTATTTCATTCACGGCGGCCTGAGGCTCGGGTCGAGAGGATAACAATCTCAAATTTGAAATTTCAAATTCAAAGAAGCGGGGGTCTTCCTCTCCCGCTTTTTTATTTGTCATCCCGTCTTGGCCAACTGTAGTTTGCTCCCCCATCGTCTGATCAAAACTTCCCTCAAAAGGGCGTGCTCGGGCCTGATCAGGTCGGGGTCTTTGTCCACGATGGCAAACGCCTCCCTGCGGGCGTCGTCGAGGAGCCTGCCGTCCCGCAGTATATTGGCAACCCGGAAGTCGGGCAGTCCCGACTGCCGAGTCCCCATGAATTCCCCAGGGCCTCTGATGTTAAGGTCCTCTTCGGCTATTTTGAATCCATCATTGGTCTGCTCCATGACTTTAAGGCGGCGCGCGGCGCTTTCCGTTTTCCTGTAATCCGTCATCAGTATGCAGTAAGAGGCCTTTTCGCCGCGCCCCACCCTGCCCCGGAGCTGGTGCAACTGTGAAAGGCCGAACCTCTCGGCATGCTCGATAACCATGAGGGATGCTTCCGGTATATCGATACCGACTTCAATGACTGTCGTCGAAACCAGGATATTCAATTCTTTCGATTTGAAACCGGCCATTATCCTGTCCTTTTCATCGATTTTCATGCGGCCGTGCACCAGGCCGATTTTGAATTCCGGGAAAATGTCCCTCTGCAGGTGGCCGGCCATATTCGTTGCGTCTTTCAGGTCGAGAGCTTCCGACTCTTCGACAAGCGGATACACAATAAACGCCTGGCCGCCTCTGATGATTTCTTTGCGTATTATTTCATAAACCCGCCCGCGCTCTTTCTCGATAAATACTTTCGTGCGGATGGGTTTTTTCCCGGGAGGCGTCTCGTCGATTACTGAAAGGTCCAGGTCGGCGTAGACTGTCATTGCCAGCGTACGCGGAATAGGAGTGGCTGTCATGAACAGCACGTCGGGTTTGACCCCCTTCTCGCGAAGGGCCGCGCGCTGGACGACCCCGAACCGGTGTTGCTCGTCAATGACAACGAGGCCGAGGCGTTTGAATTGCATTGCCTCCTGGACAAGCGCATGTGTCCCGACAATTACATCGATGTCCCCGCCGGCAATCTGCCCGGATATTCCCGCCTTTTCGGAGCCCTTCCGGCTCCCTGTGACCAGCGCCGCCTTCAACCCGAGGAGGCGGCCCCATTTCTCAACCTGGACGTAATGCTGGTTGGCCAGGATCTCGGTTGGCGCCATGATTGCGGACTGGTATCCGTTCTCGCAGGCGCAGATCATCGCGGCAAGGGCTACGACCGTTTTGCCGGATCCGACGTCTCCCTGGAGGAGCCTGTTCATCTGGAAAGGCCGCCCCATATCCGCCTGAATCTGCCCTAGAACCCGGCTCTGCGCCCCTGTCAACTTGAAGGGGAGCGAACTCAGGAATCTATCGAGGAGCCTCCCCCCGGCTTGGAATGATATCCCCTTTTCCAGGACGGCGCTCTTCTTCCGCAATGCCATGCCGAGCTCGAAATAAAAGAAATCGTCAAATACGACTCTCCTGAACGCCGCAGATGCCAAGTCGTTGCAGGTTTCGATATTCTCGTCGTGAGCGGGGAAATGCGCTTTTTCAATGGCTTCGGGCAGCGGCGGCAGCCCCAGGCGGTCGCATATTTCGCCCGGAATCGGGCTCACCAGGTCGCTGCCGAAATTATCCAGGGCCTGGCGCACCATCCTCCTGATCTTCTTTTGATGGAGGCCTTCCGTTTCAGAGTAAACAGGTACAATTCTCCGGAAGTCCAGCAAATCTGATTCGGTATCGTCTTCGTCAATCAGTTCGTAGTCAGGGTGGATCATCTCCTTCAGGAGAGGGCTCCCTTTTACCTCGCCGGTGAAGATGAAGCGGCGCCCGGCCGTGAATGTATTTTTCAGGTAAGCATGGGCGCCGTGGAACCACACGGCCTTGACAGATCCGCTTTCATCCGCGGCACGTACCTCGAATACCCTTGCCCTCCTGTATTTCCTGATCTCCGCCGAAAGGATCGTCCCTATAAGTGTCTCCCTCTGTCCGAACCGGAGCTTCGCGACCGATCTTATTGAACGGCGGTCCTCGTACCTGCGGGGCAGAAAATAGAGGATGTCTTCGACGGTGCGGATATCTTTCCTTCCGAGGAGCTCGGCGATTTTCGGGCCCACCCCCTTCAGGTACTGGACGGGTTGGGCAAGTTTCTGGAAAGGGGCATCGAGTTCCCCCGGAGAGACATCGGGGGCCGGGCGCATCGAAATATCCTTTTCATCGTAAGGGGCCTGCCCCCGTATTGCCGCTTTCAGGTCGCTCAGGACTGCTGCCGCGGTCTTCAGGCATTCCGTCTTCCGCGGTATGGAAAACTCCTCAAACCCTGTGAAAGCCTTTTCGAGATCGCGGACCCGGGACAGGGCCGTCCCCAGGCCTGGATACGATTTCAGGCTTTCCAGACATTTCAGGACCAGCGCCTCCAGCCCTTTCACCTGGCCGATGTTGCGGAAGCCGTCACGGGAAGCGAACTGTAAGGGCCGCTCCAATTTTGCCAGAATTTCATTTAGATCCACAATTATATCACCTGTAAAGCGCAACCCGTGCGATTGACTTTTAAAACGAACTACTGTAATTAAGCGCAATATTTATAAATGATTCTCATCGTTATTGCAAAGGCATGATTTTAATGGAAAAAAAGACATCGTACAAAGATGCCGGCGTGGACATTGACAAGGGCAACCTGTTTGTTGAAAAGATCAAGCCGCTGATCCGCGGCACGTTCCGAAAAGAGGTCAGGGGCGATATCGGGAAATTCGCCGGGTTGTTCCACCTCGACACGGCCAAATTAAAGAGCCCCCTGCTCGTGTCATCCACTGACGGTGTCGGGACCAAGCTGAAGATTGCCCATATGATGGACAAACACGACACGGTCGGTATCGATCTTGTCGCCATGTCCGTCAACGACATTGTTGTAAACGGGGCAGAACCGCTTTTCTTTCTCGACTACATAGCATGCGGCGCGTTAAGCCTGGAGACAAGCGTCAGCATTGTCGAGGGTATAACCAGGGGATGCACGGACGCGGGCTGCGCTCTCCTCGGAGGGGAGACGGCGGAAATGCCGGGTTTCTATGGGCCGGGAGAATACGACCTGGCCGGTTTCGCCGTCGGCATTGTCGATTCGGAAAAGCTGATTGACGGCTCCACAGTCAGCGTGGGCGACTGCCTTATCGGCCTTGCGTCGAGCGGTCTCCACAGCAACGGGTATTCACTTGTCAGGAAAGTCCTTTTCGACCAGGAGAAACTCGACCCAAAAGTTTTCGTTGACGAATTGAACGACGTCCTGGGGATTGAACTTTTAAGGCCCACCAGGATCTATGTGCGTTCCGTCCTGAACATATGCCGGAATTTTACCGTGAAGGGGATTGTCCATATTACGGGCGGCGGCTTCATCGAAAACATCCCCCGGGTCCTGCCGGACCCCTGCCGGGTCAATATAAATAAAGGCTCCTGGGATGTGCCTCCGATTTTCGATTATGTCCAGAGGATCGGCGGAATAGAAGAATCGGAGATGTTCCGTGTTTTCAATATGGGAATCGGGATGGCCCTTATAGTCCCGGACAGGCAGCGAGAAGATGTCATCGAGAGGTTTACAGCTCTTGGAGAGCAGGCGAGTGTGATCGGTATTGTAGAGAAACGGGAGGAAGGCGGTCCCGCCGTCGTTTTCGGGGCGAAGCTCGAATGAAAAAACTGAAGATCGGGGTCCTCGTATCGGGGAGCGGTTCCAACCTGCAATCGATAATCGACAATATCGAGCAGGGCAAACTGAGCGCGGAAATCGCAATCGTTCTCTGCAACAACCCCCGGGCGTTTGCCCTGGAAAGGTGCGCAAAACATAAAATCCCCTTCGAACTTATAAGCCACAAGGATTTTCCGGACAGGATGGGTTTCGACCTGAAAATGGCGGAGATTCTTAAAAGCCGCGGCGTTGAACTGGTGATTATGGCGGGCTTCATGCGGGTGCTGTCCCCTGAATTTCTCAGCGAATTTCCCCTGAAGGTAATCAATATACATCCTGCCCTGCTGCCGTCCTTTCCCGGCCTTCATGGGCAAAAGCAGGCGTTCGACTACGGGGTGAAGTTTTCCGGCTGTACAGTCCACTTCGCCGACAGCGGCGTCGATACCGGTCCCATCATAATCCAGGCTGTGGTACCGATATTCGATAACGATACCGAGGAGAGCATGTCGGCGCGTATCCTGAAAGAGGAGCATCGGATCTACCCCCAGGCCATCCAGTTGCTCGCGGAGGGGAGAGTCGAGGTTAAGGGGAGAAAAGTCATTTTGAAAAGCGGCAGCCCGGAGGCAGTAACAGGCGCCCTGGCCGGCATTTCCCTGCATAATCCCCCTTTAGAGGATTTCTAGGCGCCCCCCTCTGCATCATTCCTATGAATAAGAGCGCAATTAATATATATTTTAGACACCTGCAATCAACTCCGGAGGATTTCTGATGAGCGCCCAGGAGCATTTCGCCATATCTTCGCTTGGACCCAGGAACATTGCTTCTCCGATCGCGATCGGCTATTTCAAGGACGACGAGGACAGGATCCTCTTCAATATTTATCTCAACCACTATGATGACCTGAAAGACGTGGACGGCCGGCCCATTTCCCTCGAGATCGCCGGGCCGCGCGAGATGATCTATTTCGACCCGTCGAAGGCGAAAGCGGCCATCGTGACCTGCGGCGGCCTGTGCCCCGGGATCAATGACGTCATCCGCGGGATAGTCCTGGAGCTTTATCATCGATATAATGTCAGGAACATAGTGGGGATCAGGTATGGATACCAGGGACTGATCCCGAAATACGGCCACCAGACAATGGCGCTCGACCCGGAGGTCGTCAACGACATCCACCATTTCGGGGGGAGCATTCTCTCCTCATCCCGAGGGAGCCAGGATATCGGCCAGATGGTCGACGCCCTCGAGCGCATGAACATCAGCATGCTCTTCTGCATCGGCGGAGACGGCACAATGCGGGCGGCGGAATTGATCACGAACGAGATCGGACGCCGGAACCTCAAGGTCAGCGTCATCGGGATCCCCAAGACTATCGACAACGACCTGGCCCTCATCCAGAAAAGCTTCGGTTTCGACACAGCCATCTCGGAAGCGGCCCGGGCCATCCAGGGCGCCCACAACGAGTCCAAGGGCGCGCTCAACGGCATCGGCCTGGTGAAATTGATGGGAAGGCAATCAGGACATATAGCGGCATATGCCGCCCTCGCCCTGGCGGATGTCAATTTCGTCCTCGTTCCGGAGGTCCCCTTCGATCTGGACGGTCCCCGGGGCTTCCTCTCCGTGCTGGAAGACAGGCTCCGCAGCAGGCATCATGCGGTCGTCATCGTGGCCGAAGGTGCCGGACAGGACCTCTTCCGCAAAAGGAAAGAG
>CAZKYN010000068.1:0-14100 GCA_964556675.1 uncultured Syntrophaceae bacterium | reverse complement strand
AAGAGTATGCGGCCAAGGAGAATTTTCAAAAGGTAAATTCGATCAGGCTCTCCTTCGGGCGCCTGAGCTGCATTGAGCCAAAATCGCTGGAGTTCGCCTTCAAAGTCCAGTCCGATGGAAGCAGAGCCGAAGGGGCGAAACTTAATTTCGAGATACTTCCCGCGGCGGTCCATTGCCTTACCTGTGAAGCCGGTTCCGAAGTGGATGCATTCCCGGGGTTTTGCCCGAAGTGCGGTTCCGAACAGATTATGGTGACGGGTGGCAGGGAGGACCTGAAAATCATTGACATGGAAGTTGACTAGGCGTTTGAAAACATTCACCCCTGCTTTCGCAGGGACGGCGTAAGAGCTGCGCTGCGGACCTCATCGGAGAATCTTAAGGTATTAATTTATACGACTCGCTCTTCGGTCCTTGCGCGTCTTGCATCTGAGCGTTTTTGAAAAGCCTGACAAATATCTGAAGAGGACAATATGTGCATCGGTTTTCCGGGCAAAATAATCTGCATAGATGAAGACAATTTCGCCAGGATTGAAATCGGCGGAACCGTAAGGGAAGTGTCGCTGGACATAGTCGACGAGCCGGTCGGGATAGGCGATTACGTGATCTGCCACGCGGGGTACGCAATCCACCGGATCGACCAGGAACTCGCGCAGGAGAAGCTGCAGTTCCTCAAAGAGCTGATCGAAAATGAAATTTATTGACGAGTACAGGGATCCGGCGCTTGTGAAGGGGTTGCTTTCCGCCCTGGCCAAAGAGGCCTCCGCAATCGGGAAAAGGATCACTCTTATGGAGGTCTGCGGGAGCCATACAAATGCCATCGGCCGGTACGGGCTCGGAAAACTCCTCCCGGAGAATATCAGGCTGATATCGGGCCCGGGCTGTCCCGTGTGCGTGACGTCGGTGGCCGACGTGGACAGGGCGATTTACCTTGCGTCCCGGCCGGATGTTACCTTTGCAACCTTTGGTGATATGATTCGCGTTCCCGGCAGCGGCGGCCGGAGCCTGCAAAAGCTGCGGGCCGAAGGCGCGGATATACGCGTGATCTCCTCGGCAGTTCAGACCGCGGATTTTGCCCGGGAAGACCCGGCGAAAATTGCGGTCCTGATGGGGATCGGTTTTGAGACGACCGCCCCGACGGTCGCCTCCGCCGTCCTGGACTGGCGGAAAAAGGGGCTGAAAAACGTTTGCCTCTTTTCCGTTCACAAGCTTGTGCCGCCCGCCCTCAAGGCGCTGATCGACGATACGGAACTCGGAATCGACGGCTTCATCTGCCCCGGGCATGTCGGCACGATAACCGGCGCCGCGGCGTACACCGTTATAACGGAAGCGGGCCGGGCCGCCGTGATAACCGGGTTCGAACCTTCGGACATTCTGCAAGGCATTCTGATGATCATGAAGCAGATAGCCTCGGGCCGCCCTGAGGTGGAAATTCAGTACAGCCGTGGAGTTGCGGGAAACGGGAATCCCCGGGCCCGACAGGTCATGGGTTCGGTTTTCCGCCCTGCGGACGCCGAATGGCGCGGCCTCGGCATGATCCCGGGCAGCGGGCTTGTCCTGCGCGATGGATACTCGGATTTCGATGCGGGCGTCCGCTTCGGCATGCCGACGCTCAAATCAGCCGAGCCGCCGGGCTGCAGATGCGGCGATATCCTGCGCGGGATCAGGGGGCCGGCGGATTGCCCGCTGTTCAAAAAGGCATGCACGCCGTCGAGCCCGGTGGGGCCCTGCATGGTTTCATCCGAGGGGACGTGCGCGGCGCATTTCAAGTACGGGGAGTAGAGGGCATTTTCTTTCCCCCTTTTCTAAAGGGGAGAGCGAAAAAAAGATGATTTGAAAGATGTAATCCTGAGCGCAGCGAAGGATCTGTTTTTTCAAAGCAGAAAAAGAAGATTCTTCAGTCGCTTCGCTCCTTCAGAATGACATTTATTTGGAAGGAAGGAGATTTCGAATTGACCACGGTAAAAGTAATAAAAAATATTCTTGACGCCAATGACCGGATTGCCGCCGAAAACAGGGAGCTTTTCGACCGGCATGGCATTTATGTCATAAACCTGATGAGCTCCCCGGGGGCGGGCAAGACCTCGCTCGTGGAAAACACGATCCGCTATTTTCAGAAGAAATACAGGATCGGGGTTATAGAGGGCGACATCCAGGACACCTATGATGCCGACAGGGTGGCGGCGCTCGGGACGCCTGTCGTCCAGATAAACACGGGGGGAGGCTGCCACATAGACGCCAACATGGTCCGGGAGGCGCTGCCGTCCTTCAATCTTGCCGATTTCGACCTGCTTATAGCTGAAAACGTCGGCAACCTGGTCTGCCCCGCCGAATTCAAACTCGGCGAAAACGCGAAAGCAATGATCCTGAGTGTCCCCGAGGGGGCCGACAAGCCTTCCAAGTATCCTCTCATGTTCCAGGAATCAGCGGTGCTGGTGATAAATAAAATCGATCTCCTGCCGTACGTTGATTTCGACATGGCCAAGGCCAGAAGGGACGCCCTTGCGCTCAACCGGGGGATCAGGATATTCGAGGTGTCCTGTAAGAACAGTGATGGTCTGCAAGGCTGGTATGACTGGCTCGATGGTGAAATCAAAGCCTTTAAACTGCGCCGCGCTTGAAGTTGAAAGGCGGCGCCTTCTCTATTCCGGCATCGTCCAGGGCGTCGGTTTCCGGCCGTTTATATACAGGACCGCAAAGGAGCTGGGCCTCGCGGGTTTTGTCTTCAACAGGCCCGAAGGAGTGACGGTCGAGATAGAGGGCTTTGCCTGCAGGATCGCCGAATTCATTGAAAAGGTGCGGGAGTGCGCGCCGCCCCGGGCTGAGATATCCGGACTGGCCCAGGCTTCCGTTCCCGTCAGGGGCGAGCGGGATTTCGCGATAGTGGAAAGCGAAATCTCCGGCAAGGGCGAGGTCCATATCTCTCCGGACATCGCCACCTGCCCCGAGTGCCTTGCCGAGCTATTCAATCCCGCCGACCGCCGCTACCGCTACCCGTTTATAAACTGCACCAGCTGCGGTCCGCGGCTGACAATAATTTCCGGCGTACCCTATGATCGCGTCAATACATCCATGTCGGTGTTTCCGCTCTGCGGCGACTGCCTGAAGGAATACCGGGACCCGGCCGACCGGCGCTTCCATGCCGAACCCAATGCCTGCCCGGTATGCGGACCATCTTTGGATTTCCTGGACGGAGACGGCAGGCCGGCTGCTCCGCCCGGCGCGGACCCGGTGGCTGCCGCCTGTGACGTCCTGAAAGACGGAAAGATCCTGGCGGTAAAAGGGATCGGCGGGTTCCATCTGGCCGTGAACGCCAGTGACAGCGGGGCCGTCAAGAGGCTCAGGTCCCGCAAATTCAGGGAAGAGAAACCGCTGGCGCTGATGGCCAGGGACCTGGCGGAAGCGGGCAGAATCGCGGAACTCAACCCGGGAGAAACCGAATTGCTGCTCTCGCCCCAGCGGCCCATCGTGCTCGTGAAAAAGCGGCCCGGCTCGGAAATCGCCCCGGAAGTCGCCCCCGGCATTCCCAACCTGGGCATAATGCTGCCGTACAGCCCTTTGCACCACCTGCTCCTGAAAGAATTGCCCTGTCTCGTGATGACCAGCGGCAACCAGGTCGACGAGCCTGTCTGTATCGGCAACGGAGAGGCGCTCAGGAGGCTTTCCGGCATCGCCGACTATTTCCTGGTGCATAACCGGGAAATCCTGGTCCGCTGCGACGATTCCATTGCGGCCTTTTCGGCCGGTGAGAGGCGGACGTTACGGCGTTCCCGGGGTTTTGCGCCCCGTCCCGTTTTCCTGCCCGTTTCCCTGGAAGGAGAGTTTCCCGAAGTGCTCGCCGCGGGTGCCCAACTCAAGTCGACAGCATGCATCCTGAAAGGGAACACTGCCTTCCTGAGCCCCCATGTAGGGGACCTTGAAACTCCCCAGGCCCAGGATTTCCTGGTAGAGAGCTGCGAACTGCTCAAGAGGGTAACGCAATGCGACCCTGGGATAGTCGCCTGCGACCTTCACCCCGGCTATTTCAGCAGCCGCCATGCTGCAAGCCTGGGCAAAAGGCTCGCCCGCGTGCAGCACCATCATGCTCATATCTCTGCGTGCCTGGCCGAGTTCGGTATAACCGGAAAGGTAATAGGGCTGGCCATGGACGGCACCGGCTTCGGACCGGACGGCACCGCCTGGGGCGGCGAACTTCTCGTTGCGGACCTGGCGTCTTATCAAAGGCTGGGCCATTTCAAGCAGTTCCTCCTCCCCGGCGCCGAAAGGGCGATCAGGGAACCGTGGCGGATCGCGGCGGGCCTCCTGAAAGAGGCATATGGCGGCGAATGGAAAGGCATTGCGGCGCAGCTGCAGCTTATCCCCCCGGAAATTCCGCTTTCCGGCTTCGAACAGGCCCTGGATAAAAAGATAAATTGCCCCCTCACTTCCAGCCTCGGGAGGATATTTGACGGCTTTGCCGCCCTGATGGCCGGAAGGAAGTCCGTGAGTTTCGAAGGACAGGCGGCGATGGAGCTGGAAGGGTTAGCCCATTCCCGGACCGGCCCGGAGCTTGCCTTCGGCATTCATAACAGGGGAGAGGTGCTGATCGACCCGGCGCCGCTGGTAAGGGCGGCCGTTCAGTGTATATTGCAGGGGAACGAAATCGGCGATATTGCGGCCGCCTTTCACGAGGCAGTGATTGCAGCGCTGGTTAAAGCGGCGCGCCTGCTCAGGGACCAAACGGGCCTGAACCGGACGGTGCTGAGCGGCGGCTGTTTCCAGAACAGGCTGCTTCTTGAAGGGTGCCTCTCGTCGATGGAGTCCGCGGGGTTTGAAGTGTTCTCGCACAGCGCCCTGCCGTGCAACGACGGTTCCATAGCGCTGGGCCAGGCGGTGGTTGCGGGGGAATGGGCAAGGCGGGGACTTTTGTAGATTTCAGATTTGAGATTCTAAATTTGAAATTGAAGAAATTAATAAGCAACAATAATTCGGATTTCAGATTGAAGGTGAAAGCATGACCAAAGAAAAAATTCTCCTGGAGCACGGGGCGGGGGGGCTGCTCTCCAATGAGCTGTTGCGCAACATTTTTCTGCCCGCCTTCAGCAACCCTTATCTGCGGCAGCTTACGGACAGCGCCGTACTGGAGCTCGGGGACAGGAAAATCTGTTTCACGACCGACTCATACGTGGTGAGCCCGATTTTTTTCCCCGGAGGGGATATCGGCTCTCTGGCTGTGCACGGGACGGTTAACGACCTGGCGGTCTGCGGGGGGAAACCCCTGTGCATAAGCGCAGGTTTCATCCTGGAAGAGGGCTTCCCTGTTGACGACCTCAGGAAGATAATAGGGTCAATGACGGCCGCCGCCCTCAAATCGGAAGTGCAGATCGTGACAGGGGACACCAAGGTCGTGCCGAAAGGGGCTGCGGACGGAATCTTCATAAATACATCCGGGATAGGGATTATTGAATACCCGCACCGGATCGCCCCGGATTCGATAGCTGCCGGTGATGCCATAATCGTCAGCGGCAGCATCGGCGACCATGGGGCCGCCATAATGGCCGGCAGGGAGGGACTGCAGCTCGATGCCGGGATCGTTTCGGACAGCGCGCCGCTGAATGGATTAGTTGCGGAAATTCTGAAATCCGGCAGCCGTGTACACTGCATGCGGGACGCAACGCGGGGCGGCCTCGGTGCTGTGCTCGTCGAGCTTGCCGGGCAATCCGGGGCGGAGTTGGAAATTCTGGAGGGCGACATACCCGTGAAGGACTGCGTGCGCGGGCTTTGCGAGGTCTTCGGGATTGAGCCTCTTTCGCTGGCAAATGAGGGCAGGCTGGCCCTGTTTTGTCCAGGACCGGATGCGACGGCGGTGCTGGACATAATGAAAAAGCACGAGTTCGGCCGGACAGCGGCGGTCATCGGCTCCGTCGTGTCCCGGACTGCCGGGGGCACGGGCAGGGCCCTTCTGCGCACGATTGCCGGCGGGACGCGTGTGCTGGATTTGCCGTCGGGGGAACTGGTGCCGCGGATCTGTTGAAATCTGTTGAAAACGATCATCCTGGCACGAGCGAATACGGGTCTGCTGCCATTCAACACATTCCTGCATTTTTGCGCACCTTACACCATTTATTAGGACGATTTTAAAGGGCATTCTGAAGGGCGCTATTACGAAGATGTTGATGTGTAAGGGTCTGCGCGAATCAGGTTATTCGTCAAAGGCAAAAATGTTTTGACGAAAACGCATTAATATGGCACTATCCACCGACATATGTAACAGTATGTAATATAGAAATGACGCAAAAAGAAGGAAGAAGAAAGACTATGTCGGAAATTGTAAGATTTGGGGTATCCCTGGAAGAGAAGCTGCTGGACAGGTTTGACCGTCTCATCCGGAAAAAGAACTACACCAACCGCTCGGAAGCCTTGCGCGACCTTATCAGGCAGGAACTCGTGAAAAAGGAATGGGACGAGGGCGGTGAAGTCGCGGGAGCAATCACCTTTGTATACGACCACCACAAACGGGAACTACTCAACAAGATCACGGACATTCAGCATGATTCCCAGAAGGTGATAATCTCAACCCAGCATATCCACCTCGACCACGACAACTGCCTGGAAATTGTCGCTGTCAGGGGCAAGTCAAAGGATGTGCAGAAACTGACAGATTTGATCAAAGCCGTGAAAGGCGTAAAACACTGCGCGCTGAGCATCACCGGCATGGGGCGCAACACCGGGTGAAAACACCCGGCCCCCGGCCCGTACTTTTTTTTGCCCCATCGGTAGCACGAATATGAAAATAGTATTATTAAGCGGAATCGTAGCACCTTTTTGAGTTTAGTATTATTTTTCCCGTTTCGGAGGTTTCCGGATGCATATTCCCGACGGTTTTCTATCCGCTTCGATATCGGCCGCGACGTGGGCCGCCGCGGCCGGCGTCATCGTATTAAGCCTGAAAAAAACAGCTCAATCCATGAAGGACAGGACCATCCCCCTTATGGGGATAACGGCCGCCTTCCTCTTTTCGGCCCAGATGGTTAACTTCCCGATAGGCGGGGGGACATCGGGCCACCTCCTGGGGGGCGCCCTGGCAGCCGTACTCCTGGGGCCTTTCGCCGGGTCCGTCGCGCTCGCCTGCGTGCTCGTTTTCCAGTGCCTGCTCTTCCAGGACGGAGGACTGACCGCCCTGGGAGCAAATATATTCAATATGGCGGTGGGCGGCACCCTGGGCGGCTATGCCGTATTCAGGGCCGCCGGGCTTCTGTTCCGGGGAGAGAGGGGCGCCCTGATTGCTGCTGCTGCGGCCTCCTGGTTTTCCGTAGTGCTGGCATCCTCTCTGTGCGCAGTGGAGCTTGCTGCTTCAGGCGTCTCCCCTATCGCTGTGGTCCTTCCGGCAATGGCCGGAATCCACAGCATCATCGGGATAGGCGAGGCGGCCATCTCTGTTGCCGTGCTTTCCTTTGTAACGAAGGCAAGGCCCGACCTGATTTACATGCGAAGGGACTGGAACGGCCGGCGGCCGGAGGAGGGGAGGCCGTGAAAAGAAAAGACGTCCTGATCGGGCTTTTGCTGGCATTTTCTATCTCAATTCTTTTTGTACCTTTCGCGTCTCAATCTCCCGACGGCCTGGAAAAGGTTGCAGCGGAACAGGGTTTCGCATCGAAAGAGAATGAGAATCCCTCGCTTGCAGCCCCGTTTGCCGATTACCGCATACCCGGAATCTCCGACAAGAACGTGTCGGCGGCAATATCGGGAGTGATCGGCGCCCTGGCTGTGTTCTGCACGGCAGGAGGGATTTCTGCGCTGCTGAAAAGGAGAAAGCCCCGATGATGCACTCCTTTATCGACGAGCACAGCGTTATCGAGAGCCCTTTGAGCCGGCTCGATGCCCGGGCGAAGGTCATCGGATTTCTGGGACTCGTCGCCTGCATTGCCCTGACCGGAAGGCAATCTTTCCCGGCATATTTCTTTTACGGCATTCTCGTTGCCTTGCTTGCTGTGATATCGCGCATCCCGGCCTGGCACATACTGAAGCGCTCGCTTCTGATTATACCTTTCATTCTCCTGACGGCGGCGTTCATGCCGTTCATGCCGGGTGAAGACATCATGTTCAAAATCGGTCCGGCCGCAGTTTCCCGCACCGGCCTTCTTTCGTTTTCCGGGATCGCGGTCAAATCGTTCTTATCCGTCGTCGCGGTTGTCATTTTGACGGCGGGCACTCCTTTTCCCGATCTGCTCAAGGCCCTCAGGGACCTGCGCGTCCCCGCTGTTGTGGTAATGGTAATGTCGTTCATGTATCGCTATCTCTTCATAATTGAGGACGAATTCATGAAAATGAAGCAGGCAAGGGAATCGAGGTGCGCGAAAGGGCCCGGCCGGCTCCGTTTCAAGTCCCTGGCCAACATGGTGGGAGTCCTCTTTATCAGGTCCCACGAACGTTCCGAAGCCGTCTATCTGGCGATGTGCTCGCGGGGATTCCGCGGCGAAACAGCCGGCAAGATACAAGCATGCCGATTCCACCGGCGCGACCTTGCCTTCCTGGCCATCCTGATCCTTTCGCTCACGGGAATCCAGTGGATCAATTTCAATGGATAAAAGGACGGCAATAGAAATCCGGGACCTGCATTTCGCGTATCCGGACGGAACGGCCGCGCTGCGCGGGATCGACATGGAAGTGTATGCAGGCGAATCCATCGGGATCATCGGCTGCAACGGGGCCGGGAAGTCCACCCTGCTGCTGCATCTCAACGGGATCTTGAAAGGCAGTTCCCCGATAAAGATCATGGGGGAGGAGATTTCACAGAAGACGCTCCCCCGTATCCGCGCCCGAGTGGGCATGATATTCCAGGATCCCGACAACCAGCTGTTCATGCCCACTGTGGCCGAAGATGTCGGGTTTGGACCGCTTAACATGGGTCTGTCCAGGCAAGAGGTGGACCGGGCGGTTTCCCGCGCCCTTGCCCAGGTGGACATGCTGGGTTTCGAACAGCGCTCCCCGCATCACATGAGCATCGGGGAGAAAAAAAGGGCCGCAATCGCCACAGTCCTTTCCATGGGGCCGGAAATCATTGCCCTTGACGAACCCAGCAGTAATCTGGACCCCCGCCATCGTCGCGATTTGATCAACCTGCTCAACTCGATCAACCTGACGAAAATCATATCAACCCATGATCTTGGTTTCGTGCGCGAGACCTGCACCTGGGTCGCCGTCGTGGACGGGGGAATTGTTGCGGCCATCGGTGGAACTGCCGAAATCCTCAACAATGCGGGCCTTTTAAAAACGGCGGGCATTTTGGCCTAGAGCGTTATAATCCCCAACAACAAGGAACGAATAATGAAACGAAAATCAGTTGCCATAATGATGATTGCGATTGTTTTGACGGCGCCGAAAATTACGAATGCCGCCCACCCTCTGATCAGCGATGATGCCGGGACTCAGGGGAAGGGCAAATGGCAGGTGGAAGTATTGGGCGAATATAATTTCGACAAAAAAAACTCCACTGATCCGACGAGCATCGATACGACGGCCAGGGACAAAGATGCGGAGCTTAAGAGCGCCGTCACTTACGGGGTCATGGACAGCGCCGATCTCGTATTTACGGTGCCCTATCAATGGAAAAGGAGCGATAGCGGGAATCATGTATCCAGCGCCGGCGGATTTTCCGATTTCATGCTGGAACTTAAATGGCGTTTTTTCGAAAAGGACGGGTTGGGGGTGGCGCTCAAGCCGGGATTGAATTTCCCTACCGGCGATGAGGAAAAGGACCTGGGGACGGGAAGGGTGGGCTACAGCGTATTTCTGCTCGCAACCCGGGAAAGTTCACCTTGGGCATTGAATTTCAACCTGGGATATAAACGCAACGAGAACAAGATTGATGAAAGGCTGGACATCTGGCATGTGTCAGTTTCGGGCGAATACAAAATCATGAAGAATTTAAAAGCGCTGGCAAATATAGGGGCGGAGCGGAACACGGACAAGGAATCGAATACCGCGCCGGCTTTTGCCCTGTTCGGATTTATTTACTCGATTTCTGAAGCACTTGATATAGATGCGGGAGCCAAATTCGGCTTGAATGAGCCGGAAACGGATACGGCCCTGCTGGCAGGAGCAACTTTCAGGTTCTGAGTATTTATATCCCGGGATTCCGCTTTCGCCGAGGCTCCCGGGGGCCCTTTCCAAAAGGAGGATCCACCCACTCATTCAAGCGAAGCACCTATCCCCCGCTTCGCCCGAAAATCTCAGGACAAAAGTACGCAGTAGAGTCCGAAAAATTTTATGTTACCGGGAAACTGGAGGGTCCCTGCTGCCGAGAGTAAACACCGGCGATTCCTGCCAGGGAATGAAATAAGAAGATGTTGCTAAAAAAGTTATGGCGAGAATAATTTGAACAACTATAATCCGGGTGAAATCCGAGATGCTCCTGTCCGGATCGTAATTATTATCGGAAGCGAGTTGGATGGGAACGAAGGATAAAGAAGCTGATGTAATTTCGTCGGGGACAATCCCCGGGATTATCAGGATCGGGACCAGCAAAAATAGCGCGATTTGCCGGAGCATGGGAATCCTTGGGTGGTGTTTGTTATATGGTTGCTTGTTCCTCTTAACGCGAGCCTATCATCTGCAGAGTTTTTATACAAGTACATACTTCATGCCCCGGAAAAAATCTCTTCAGCCCGCTTCATAAGCTTTTTATCACGTTCACAGGTAGTCCAGCCTGCGGAGAATCCTTCGCCCTTTCATGCCGTCAAGGCTTTCGCAAGTCATGCCCAACCCGTTCCAGGCATCCTCGTTGTCCGGGTCGATTTCCAGTACCCGCTGGAAGAGACCGGCCGCCTTCTCAAAATTACCGAGTTGAAGGTTGATGCCGGCGAGGTTGAAAGCAGCTTTTGTGTGGAGGGGATTCTTCTCGAGGACGTCCCCATACTGGGCCGCCGCTTCGTCGAACATATCATACCTCTCATAGAGAAAGGCAAGGCAGAAGCGGGGCGCAGTAGAATCGGGGCTGATCTCGATGGCTCTTTTATATTGGCGGACCGCTCCGAAATAATCACCTTCCAGTTCCGATACGTTGGCGAG
The DNA here is from genome assembly GCA_964556675.1 of uncultured Syntrophaceae bacterium. Lineage (GTDB taxonomy): Bacteria > Desulfobacterota > Syntrophia > Syntrophales > UBA4778 > JBDKTK01. The sequence goes on along the minus strand of CAZKYN010000068.1, from coordinate 3,054 downwards.
ATTGATCAGGGCTTCCATGTTGTCCGGATCAAGGGTGAGGGCTTTCATGTACATCTGCTTTGCGTGTCCCAGCCTTTCGAGCTTTTCATAAATATAGCCCAGATTGTTAAGGGCTTCCGGATTATCGGGCTGCAGGGCCGCCGCCCTGCTGAAATGCTTGAACGCCGAATCGTAATCGCCGCCCCTGAGGTAAATGAATCCCAGGTTGACATGCGCGGGTACGATCGAGGGGTCGGCCTTGATGGCCTGGCGGTATGCCTCGCCTGCCTGATCGGGGGAATTCATTATTTCGTAACGGCATCCGGCAGAGAACCATTTCATTGCAGCATCATTGGCGCCCATCAGCCGGCTCCTTCAACATCATTCGGCCCGAATTCGGATTCCATTTTCCTGAATATCCTGTCCCTGAGCGCACTCCAGATGGCTATGGGATCCGATTTCAGGGAAGTGCCCAGGATGGGGACAGTCTTCATGACCTGGGCGGCTGCCGCGCCGGCGATCTTCATTCGTATTTCGCTTCCCGCTGTTTGCGCTTCCTTGAACTGCCCGGCATTCAAATCCACCGGAATGTGGCAACCTTCAAATTCTATAGTAAATGCAGCGCCGGTTTCCGTTCCCGCGCACGGACCGGCATCCGCCTGCACGGTGCGTGCGGGGGTTTCTTCCGGCACCGGCGCATTATCGGGCGGCGCGCTCCAGCCGCTATCCGCGTCGGCCGCCTCATGCCGGGCACGCCTTTGCGGCAATACCCATTCGCCGGCCCCGGCGAACCTCGATGCAACCTGCTCCACGATTTCGCCCGGGATTATTTCGAGTCCGCAGGATTCTCCCGTCTTCAGGCACAATTTGGCCAGCTTATTTATGAGACGCGGGACTCCTTTTCCGGAGTGCTCCCAGATGGCATCGTAGGCTCCCGGGGTGAATATTTCCCTGTCGGCCCCGGCAAGGCCGAGCCGGGCATCTATATACCTTCGCACTTCTTCCCGGCTGGGGATTTTGCCGAGACGGCAGCACACGCCCACACGCTGGAAAAGATTTTCCCTCCGGGGATGTTCAAGCCGGCGCGCCAGGCCGTTGGTCCCGGCCAGCACGATCGTGAAGGCGTTCTCTTCGCCCTTCCGGATATTTGTGAGCAGCCGCAGGCTTTCCATGCTTAGCGGGCTCAGAGAGTTTGCCTCATCCAGGAAAATGACCACCTTCCGTCCCTGGTCATGGTTCTGGAAAATTGTCCTGTTGAGTCTTGCGAGGAGGTCCGCTTTTTTCTTCAATTCACAGGGTTCGCCGGTAAGTTGAACTATAATCTCCCTGAGCAGCTGCAGGAAAGGTATTCCGGGATTGGCAATAAAGGCGGTCGTGTATCTGTCAGGCTCGAGCTGGTCAAGCACCTTCCGCATCGAAAGGGTTTTCCCCACACCCGCTTCCCCGTATATGACGACAATGCACTCGTTGCCCTCTCTGAGCGCGAAAAGAGTCTCGGTCACCGCGTTTTCAGGCAGCCCTTGACAATCCACGTACATTGAAGGGTCCGGGACGTTGTCAAAGGGAGGCCTTTTAAGGCCCCAATATTCGTAATACATGGCTCGCACCTCCCGGCCGGTCCGCAGGACTGGAGCGGCTAATGAACGGAAAAATGGAAGTTTTTCTGGATGTGGGCTAGCATGCTTTTAATCCCCATGCAATAATCCGAAATGAAATAGAATGATTTTGGTGATACCGGTTACAATCCGGCCGCAGGAAAAAGGTGAAAAGCAAGTGATTTCGACAAAGCCTTTATAACTGGTCAACGGAGCATCCCATGGGAATCAGCGCCAATGCGCTCCTTCATTTCACGGATTCTCTCGCCGATGTTCTGGGTATTCTCCGGGACGCCTTTTATCCCCGGTACAGCCTTGAGAAGTACCGGCTGGGCGATGAGACCGTCGAGGCCGGATTCCCGCTGATTTCATTCTGCGATATCCCCCTGTCCCAGTTGAAAAATCACATCAGCACATACGGGCCTTACGGGATCGGGATGTCCATGGAATGGGCGGAAGCAAAAGGGCTCAACCCGATCCTCTACATGAAGGCGGATTCCAGCATCGCCCTGATCATCAGGGACATAGTCACCGGGATGAAAGAGGCGGACGGCGATGGGAAGGGGCCCGGCCACGAACACCTGATCAGGAATATCAGGGCTTTCATGAAACCCTACGACGGGGAGTTTGCCGGGCGGGGAAAAAAGGTCAGGGTACGGTTCTATAACGAGCGCGAATGGCGCTATGTGCCGCCTTTCGAAACGGCGCTCGCGCTGCTTGATAAATCCTTTTTTTCCGACAGGGAGCTCAAGGGCAAACAGGATCGAAAGCTGAGGAAGTACAAACTCGACTACGACCCCGGCGATTTAAGATACATAATAGTTAAAGAGGACAAGGAGATACCCGTAATAGTCCGGACTCTGAAAAAGATCAGGCGCTACGACCGGCGCGCCATTGAAATCCTCATCTCCCGCATTATCACCAGCGAGCAGATTTTGAACGACTTCTAATCTCAAATTAGAAATTTGAAATCTATTTGATGAGCCTGGTCCTCATCTTGCGTAAAGCCCAGAAGAAGAAAACCAGGCTGAAGAAGGCAAGGTAGGCGAAGTTCCAGGCCTGCCCTGCCCGAAGCTCTCCAAAGCTCAGGGACCTGACGATCTCGACGAGGTGTGTAAGAGGCAGCAGCAGGGCCAGCCCGCGCGCCCACTCAGGCAGCGTTTCAAGCGGAAAAAAAGTACCGCTGAAGAGGAACATCGGCGTGACGAGCAGAAAGATCGGAAGGTTGAACTGGTCGATATTGGCGACCATGCCGGTGAAGAGCATCCCGATGGACCCGAACGCCAGCCCTCCGAGGAATGCGAGCGGCAGTACCAGAAGGCCTTCGGGAAAACTTACGAGGCCGAAGGCGCTGATCACAGCCAGCATTATTGCAGCGGCGATCACGGACTTGGTGGCCCCCCAGAATATCTCTCCCGTGATTATCTCTTCGAGCGACAGCGGGGTTGCCATCATGGCGTCGAACGTTTTCTGGTAATAC
>CAZKYN010000067.1:0-14167 GCA_964556675.1 uncultured Syntrophaceae bacterium | reverse complement strand
CCGGTCATCAAAAGTGGAGAACCCTGCTCGTCATAGACGACCCTTCCTCGTGCGACAAGCCAGTGCAGGCTTCCGTCCGGCCATATAACCCGGAAATAAGAATCGTATTTGCCCGTCGTGAGCGACTCCAGTATGTCCCTTTTCGATCTTCGAAGGTCCTCCGGGTGTACCCGGCTGCTCCAGTTTTCAAATCCCTTGAACTCTCCGGGGGCAAAGCCGTAAAGCGCTTTCAACTGATCCGACCAGATGGTCTTGTTCTCTTGAATGTTCCATTCGAAAGTCCCTGCCTGAGCTGATTCCTGGGCAATCTCGAGCCTCAGCTTTTCGTTTCGCAGGAGATCTTCAGCCCTCTTTCTTTGAGTAATGTCAATTCCGACTGCCAGGAATTCACGCAACCGGCCTTCGCGGTCGTAGATGCCGGTGTTGGTCCATTCCACCCAGACGCGTTCGCCCGTCTTTTTGATGTTTTCATTGCTGTTCGTGTGAAAGCGGTCAGGATCGGCAACAATCTGATCGAACATGGCAGCGAGGTCGCGGCCCGTGGTCTCCCGTTCCGGAATTATTTTGCCGACCGCATGCCGGCCGAGGATCTCATCGGCTGAGTAACCGAAAAAGTTCCGGGCATAGTCATTGATGAAAATGATCCTGCCCTGCAGATCAACACGGAGGATGATGGCTCTCGTGTTTTGAACTAGCTGGCGGAACTTTTCCTCGCTCTCGCGCAGGGCCTCTTCCGCCGGCTTCCGATCGGTTATGTCCATCCCTGTTCCGACTATGTACTTAATTCGGCCTTTTCCGGTCGTTATGGCCGCGCTGGACCATGCAATCAGGCGTCTTGATCCATCCTTGGCAACCCAGCAGTTATCGTGTCGGTTGGGGAAATCGCCGGCGCACAATGAATTCCACGCTCGCCGCATACCTTCAACTTCTTCCGAAGGGACAAGAAATTCCATGAAGACTCGTCCCAGCACTTCCGCGGCCGAGTATCCGGTGGCAATTTCGCAGGCCTTGTTGAATTACCTGATCCTGCCTTCACGGTCGAGCACCACAATCAGCACATCGGCCCCGTCACGCACGGCCGGGCTGAAATCGCGCTCTTTCCGCAACGCTTCGCCTGCCGATTTGCGTCTTTTCATGTCCATGGAGCGTTTTGGCCTCGCTTCGTCTGGAATGCCCGGAATTCACAGGAATTTTCGCTTTATACTTCTTTTGCTGACGAACTTGTATAGGGAATTCCCTTATTTATTACCGCTCCAAAACCTTAAAGCCCGACCATGGCTGATCATTTTATTTGAAGCTTTGGCGGCGGACATGTCAGGCTGGGTTTACAGGAAGAAGTTGTTGAGGAGGCTTCAAATCCGATATTCAGAGATATCAGTGCGTCAGTCTGCCGGAATCGGCAGTCCTGGCCGGCAAACATCGAAGCATGTCCCGCGTTAAGGTTCAACCTCCGATATAAGCGCCGGATATAATCGAAGAGACCTGCCGATCAATGGATCGTCCAGCCTCCATCCACAAGAAGGATCAGACCTGTAACCAGGTCGGAGGCCGGAGAAGCCAGGTACACAACGGCCCCGGTCACGTCGGACGGCTTGCCCACCCTGCCCAGCGGGATGTTCTCATCAACGTACCGTCTGAATCCCTTGTCCCTGAACATCGGCTCAGTGAAAGGGGTTTCGATGAAGGTGGGGGCAACTGCATTGACGTTGATGCCGTGCTGCGCCCATTCCAATGCGAGCAGTTTTGTGAGCTGGTTGACGGCTCCTTTGCTGGCGCAGTACGCGGCCCGCTGGGGGATGGCAACAGTGCCGGTCTGCGATGACATGTTGATGATCTTGCCGCTCTTTTGTTTTATCATCACCCTGCCCACCGCCTGGGCGCAGAAGAAAAGACCTTTGAGGTTGATGTCCATTATCCTGTCCCAGGCCTCTTCCGTCACATCGACGGCGAACTGCGGGATATTGATCCCGGCATTGTTCACCAGGATGTCGATCCGGCCGAATGTCCCGACCACCGTGTCGACGACATTCCGGATTTCCGGCATTGCAGTCAGGTCCGCCCTGACGGCCAGCGCCCGGCGGCCGAGTCCTTCAACGGCAGCCCGGACATTCTCGAGTTCGGCGGCTGTCCTGCTGCAAACGGCAATATCCGCTCCGTATCTTGCAAGGGCCAGGGCGATTTCATAACCTATGCCCCTGCCCGCTCCCGTGACAAGGGCCGTCTTTCCGGTCAGCCCGAAATCGGGCGCTTCGTTATTCTTCATGGTCTCATCCTCGCGTGTATTTTTGGTTGGCATTTCTTTAAATAGAACCTGAAACGGAAAAAACTGTATGACCCTTATTTTGTTTAGTCAAGCTCATAAAGGATTTGCGGCAATCCGGCGCATAAAAAAGCCGTCCCGTAAAAGCGGGGCGGCTCGTGTTTCGCGCAGAATGGCCGTTTAATTCCCCTTGTTCAGTCTCCTTTCCCTCAATATCGGCACAATGTACTGGACCAGCATCACAAGCATTATGACCACTGCTGTCACGGATATCAGAAAATCCTTGTAGATGATTATGAGGGAAAGCATGATCAAGCCGTAGAGGATGAGACCGATCAGAGTCAGCTTCTGTTCGTCGGGCTTTTTCCCCCCTGTTCCGCAGTTGTCCTTTTTACCGGTTATCTTCAACTTGTTCCTCCATACCCGAGGTGATCCGCCGGTCCGGAGAGCCGTCTCGCAACCCTCTCCGGACCGGCCCTGGGATTGAATCGACCTCTTGTTTATTTTTCACCCAGAAGGACTTTGCGGGCCTCGTCACGGGATTCATAAATATGCGGGGCCAGCTTCCGCTTTTTAAGCTCATCCCCGAGTTTCATCCTCAGGAACGTGCTGGTAGTATATCTCGTGATCTGCCTGTAGTATCTCATGACATATTTTACCATGTCCGTGTACTCGTCAACGAGCTCCGGTTTGATATTAAAATTGTCGTAATTCACAATCGTCTTCACCTTTTTCCGCAGAGGCTTGAGCTTCCTGTCAACGATCGTCTTAATGTTCCGGATCTGCTCGCTCGACCTGACGTAATAATTTTCGAAGTTGACGAAAAACAGATTGTTTGCCGGATCGTAAAGGAGACGATCTTCGAGCGGGACCGTAAGCAGGTCGGCCTTCAGGTTCATCGGCTGGTCCAGGAAGATCCTGGCGTCCATCAGCTGGGGATTCCTGATAATCGGCTTGAAATCCATCAACGGCAGTATGTGCTTGTCTATGTCGATGCCCGGGGCCACCTCGATCAGCTCAACACCATCTTCGGTCAGCGTGAAAACGCAGCGCTCGGTAACATAAAGCACCGGCAGCTTTCTCATGGCGGCATACTTTCCGCTGAAAGTCTTCTGCTCCACGTGGTCGAGGAATTTCCTTTCCCGTCCTTCCTGGTCTATCCGGAGCTTCCCATCTCTCACCGAAACGGCAAGCCCTCCGGCGGTAAAAGTCCCCATGAATATTACTTTTTTCGAATTCTGGCTGATATTTATGAACCCGCCCGGCCCCACGAAGCGCGGGCCGAACTTGCTCACGTTGATATTGCCCTCCTTGTCCACTTCCGCGGAACCCAGGAAGGCGATGTCCAGCCCGCCGCCGTCATAGAAATCGAACTGATAGGGCTGGTCGATAAGGCAGTCCACGTTTGTACCGGTGCCGAAATTCAGGCCGCCGTTCGGCATCCCGCCGATAACGCCCGGCTCCGCCGTGAGCGTCATATATTCAATGATGCCTTCCTCGTTGGCGATCATGGCGACGCCTTCCGGCATGCCGATCCCGAGGTTGACGACGCTGTTCGGCCTCAGTTCGAATGCCGCCCTCCGGGACACGAACTTGCGGGCGCCCATCTCCATTGGCGCAATGGACCGCATCGCCATCCTGGTCTCGCAGCTGAACGCCGGGTTGTAAAATTCGGCGAATGTCTGCCAGTGGTTTTCGGGCTTGGAGAGCACGACGCAGTCGACCAGAATGCCGGGGATCTTCACGTTCCGGGCGTTGAGCGTCCCGCGTTCGGCAATGCGCTCGACCTGGACGATGACAAAGCCGCCCGAGTTCCTGGCCGCCATTGCCATCGCCAGGGCTTCGAGAGTGAGGGCCTCTTTTTCCATGCTGATGTTGCCGTCCGTATCCGCCGTCGTTCCGCGGAGAATGGCCACGTTAACGGGAAACGCCTTGTAGAAGAGATATTCCTCTCCATCGATATGGATGAGCTTGACAAGTTCGCCTCCCTTTGTCTTAGTCATCTCATTGAGCTTTCCGCCGTCGATCCGCGGGTCTATGAACGTTCCGAGGCCAACGCGCGATATCACGCCCGGCCTGCGTCCCGCGACGTCCCGGAAGAAATGGCTGACCACGCCCTGGGGCCAGTTGTACCCCAGGATCTTGTTTTCCCTGATGAGGGCCTGGAGCTTGGGGGCAAGCCCTATGTGGCCGCCGATAACCCTGCCGACCAGCCCTTCATGGGCCAGGTGGTTAAGGCCCTTTGTCTTTGCATCACCCTGGCCGGCCGCATAGATTATGGTGAGGTTCCGGGGGTTTCCTTCCTTGAGAAAAAAATTCTCCAGCTCAATTGCGATCTCCTCCGGAAAACCCGCCCCGACGAAACCTTCGGTTGCTATTACATCTCCGTCCCTGATTAATTTTACCGCTTCCTCGGCAGTCACAATCTTACCCTTTTTAAGCTGCGGGGCCGGCAACGAGGACAGCATCGGATGAACAAATCCCCTGGGACTCATATTCCCCTCCTTTTCTGAACCGGTCCTGCTTCACGCGGGCAATACCTCCCCCTTTGCGGGCGCACCAGTCCCGGTCACCTTTTAATAACGATTTGCGTGAAATTGATTCTGTTTAAGCCGGCCTGATCTCGCGATCAGGCCGGCTTCCTCAAGAATGAACCAACTCTTAATAAAGACCTGTCAACAGATAAAGGCCGATTATCACGAACACCATAAATGTCTTGATCAGGGTCATTGCGAAGATATCCAGATAAGATGTCTTGTGTGTCAGGCCGCAGACCGCAAGGAGCGTGATAACGGCCCCGTTGTGGGGCATGGTGTCGCAACCTCCGGATGCCATTGAGGCAACCCTGTGGAGGATTTCCGGGGACATCCCGATGGAGTTCGCCCAGGCCAGCCAGTCTTTGGCCATGAGGTCCAATGCTATGGACATGCCTCCGGATGCCGAACCGGTTATACCTGCAAGGGTTGTGACGGATACCGCCTCCGAAACGAGGGGCGTCCCGCCGATCTTGATCCCCAGCAGGAATGCGGCGATGGACTTGAACCCGGGCAGCGCCGCGATTACGTTTCCGTAGCCGACCTCGGAAGCGGTATTCATAATCGCAAGCAGGGAGCCGATTGCCCCGACATTGAGGGCTTTCTGCAGACCGCCGCCTTTGGGGATGTTCCTGAAACCGAGTCCCAGCGCCAGGACTATGCCGACCACAAGGCCGATCACGAGGGCCCAGATGCCGATGACATTCTTGACAGCCGGGGCCATGAGGGGCAGCTTCATCCCGGCAAGCGGTCCGAGGATGCCCGGATCCCAGGTGTAGACGCGAGAGAGGACGAAATTTATTGCGAGGACTGCTACGAGCGGCAGGATTCCGATATACCAGGCAGGCAATTTTACATCTTCTGCTGCGGCCGGTTCATTGAGGGTATGGTCGCCGTAACCCTCGCCCTTCTCGAAAGCCTTTCTCCTGCGCCATTCCAGGTAAATCATCCCTATTATGAATATGAGCACGCCGCCTACGATGCCGGCGACAGGCGCTGCATAACCGGTCGTGCCATAGAAATTGGTCGGAATGATATTCTGGATCTGCGGGGTGCCGGGGAATGCGTCCATCGTAAACGTGAAAGAGCCCAGGGCAATAGTCCCCGGGATCAGCCGCTTCGGAATGTTTGCCTCTTTGAACAGCGCAGCCGCGAACGGATAAACTGCAAAAACGACGACGAACAGGCTCACACCGCCATAGGTGAGGATCGCGCAGGAGAGCACGACCGCCAGGATGGCGTGCTTCATACCGAGTTTACTCATGATTGCATGGGAAATGCCCTTGGCAAGTTGCGTGTCCTCCATGACCTTTCCGAAGACCGCGCCCAACATGAAAATGGGGAAAAACGCTTTGACATAGACAACCGCCTTCGCCATGAACAGCTCGGTATATGAAGGCATAACCGGGAGCCCCTGAAGGGCTGCGGCGAGCAGGGCGAAAACGGGCGCGAAAAGGATGACGGAAAAGCCCATGTACGCCATGTACATCAATAAAAACAAGCTTAAAAGAATACCTAATACTTCCATAAATTTCCCTCCTTTTTAAAAATGTTTTGTCCACCCCCTTTGTTTAAAACCGGATCACCTCCCTTCGAAAATTTCGCAAAACATGAAAGCAATTGCCGGGCCAGAGTGTAAGTGTTTGAATTCAGGAGTTTTTATAAAGAAGGGAAACAGCGGACGGTAGAAGGGGCTCTACAATAATCAACTAGAATTTGAATTATTTATAATAAGATTATACGTTTATATACATGTAGACGAACGGCTACATGTAGACTGCAGGAAACAGCTCAGGAAATGTTAAATTTTCTCATCTTCTTGTACAGGGCCGTCCTGTGGATTCCAAGAATCCTGGCCGCCTTGTTTTTATTATTCCCGGATATGCGCAAGACATTTATCAGGGCTTCCCTTTCCGATTCTTCCCGGACATCCCTGAGGATTCTCGCCTTATTCTCCTGCACGATCGCCATATTTCTCAGGAAGAGCGGCAGATGGTCGACTTTGATTGTGTCATCCAGGCCATCCATGGAATAGAGCACCCTCTCCAGTATATTCGAGAGTTCCCGGACATTTCCCGGCCAGCTGTACTTTTCGAAAATGGCCGCGACTTCCGGAGAAATATTTTTAACCACTCCGCCGAAAACCTTTCCCAGGCTCTGGACAAGGTGCATGGCAATCGGCGCTATGTCGTCGCGCCGCTCGCGGAGGGGCGGGATGTCAAGCGGGATAACATTGAGCCGGTAAAACAGGTCCCGGCGGAATTTTCCTTTCTCGACATGCTGCTCGAGATTGTCATGGGTTGCCGCAATCAGCCGGAAATCGGACTTGATAACCTTATTTCCCCCGAGGCGCTCGAACTCTTTCTCCTCCAGGACCCGTAGCAGTTTGGGCTGCATATCGAGCGGCAGCTCGCTGATTTCGTCCAGGAATATCGACCCCCGGTGCGCCAGCTCGAATTTCCCCGGCTTTGATTTCGCCCCCGCGCCCGTGAAAGCGCCGGGCTCGTAACCGAACAGCTCGGCTTCCAGCAGGTCTTTCGGGATCGCGGCGCAGTTTATTCTTATCAGCGGGTGCGACTTGCGGTCGCTCGCGGCATGGATGGCATGCGCCAGGAGCTCTTTGCCCGTGCCGCTTTCGCCCGTGATGAGGACCGGTGCGCTGATCATGGCGGATTTGAGGGCCATCTTTTTCAGGTTCAGCATGGGGCTGCTGCTGCCGATGATGTTCTTCAGGCTGTACTTGGAATACCTCAGGTCCTCCAGTTCTTTCTCGTAAAACCTGATCTTCCCTTCCAGCAAATGCAGCTTGTCGGCAAGCGCCTGCACGTCGGTCACGTTTTCAAACATGACCTGGCCGAAAACAGCCGCCAGTTTACCGTCAATGAAGATCGGTATCCTCTGGACGACCATCTCCCTTCCTATTATCTTGTGCGGGTGATTTATTTCGGCTATCCCGGTCTTGGCCACAATGTGCATCCGGGAGTTTTCTACGACTTCGGTTGTGAATTTGCCTATCTGGCCTTCGGGCTTCTTGCCGAGAAACCTGCCGTACGCCTCGCTGAAGAAAATCACGTAACCCTCGGGATCGGTTATCAGAGTCCCGCTCCCGATGTTATTAAGGACGGCTTCGTAAAGACGGCATTTCTCTTCGAGCTCTTTAATTTTTTCAGGCTCCATGACCCCCCTCGAATCATTTCCTGAAAAGCAGGTAAGTGCATCGGAATTTCTTTGATATCGAATTAATTGTCAAGGATTAAATTTTTAAGGTCATCATTAATTTTGTAGGACCGGCAGGAGCGGCCCTCTCGGGCATTCGGGGCGGGAATATTGTGACACTGTTGAATCTGTCAAATTTTATGAAGGTTATCCTCCCCGGAAAGGAAAACAGCATTCCGACATTCCGGCCGGTGTTGCTGAACAGAGCGAAGCCCTGCGGCATCATGATTTCGGGATACATGTTCATCATCGCCGAAATATATCTTTTCATGTCTCGGGGATCGAGGGGATTCAGCGATATCCAGAAACGCTCGTCGACGGCGAACGAAATCTCGACGCCCAGGATGGCGTCCGGTTTTTCTCTCGAACCGGCCAGGTAATATTTCAGGGAAGGCGTTATCTGGAATTTTTCAAAGGCCTCCGTTATTCCCGGGTCGGGCCTGATTTCACCATAGGTCTCCAGGTCGGCCTTGAGCATTACGAGGGCGATGACGACGATCGTTGAGACAACCAGCAAATAACCCGTTTTGTTCCTCATGCGAGCATGTTACCGCACTGTCGAACCGGTAGATATCGGGATTTGTCTGATTCCATTTCGCCCGAAGGAATAAGTTTGAGGGCATTTCACATAAGCCGCCAATAAGATAAGTCCGGGATTACATCATGTACGCTGCCGCGGCGGTATTCTTCCGCAGTGCAGGGCAAAATGCAGAATACCGCAGCGGCAGGACAGGCGCCGCATTGTACCCTGCCTGTAATATCCCGGTCCTGAATATCGCCTGAATCCGCCTATGGTTGATAGGACGCAATTCCCGCTTTGAAGAATTCCGTCCTATGGTTTTTTCCGACGGACACGGATTTTCCTGTGGATGCCCCTTAACCATACTTTCTGCGGATATATGTGAAAAAGGGAAGAGCCATGACAAGGGGCCGTCTGTACATCACGCCATGAGCGGTCTGCTGATGGATAAGGGCGCCCGGGTCGTTGTTTATACCTGAATTCCATGCTGAGGGGGAGTACCTGCGGCATCCACGGCTCCGGCATGCCGGGGACGTACGCCACGGCGGAACGCGTTCGGCCGTGCGGGAAAGAGTGCGGCAAACTTATAATTTTTTCAGGGCGGAGCCATCCCCCTGATCAGACCAAAAGCGGAGAAAGGCAATGAATAGAAGTATTAAAGCGGCAATTTATGTATTCGGAATTGCGTTGATGTGTTTCATTTTTATTGTAAGCGTCACGGCCGGGGGCCCTCCTTTGAAGGAAAACGCCTGCGGTTCGTGCCACAAGGATTACGGCAAGATCATGCCCAAATCGCATCCGGACATCGGGAAAGGAGAAGCTTGCATGTCCTGTCATGCCCCCGATCCTGCCAACAAAGAGGCGACGAAGTTTTCCACGGAGGTCCACAAAGTGCACAAGGGCGGCAAGGCGAAGCTGGAATGTTCGGCCTGCCATGCTCTTTAATGAAACAGATGACGAGGTAAGCTTATGTTTGGTTTAGGCATCCAGGAACTGCTGATACTGCTGGCGATCATAGTAATAATCTTCGGCGCCCGCAGGCTTCCGCAGCTGGGCTCATCCCTGGGCAGGGGTATAACGAATTTCAAAAAATCCCTGTCCGCCGGCGATGAGAACACGATCTCAGCGGGAGATAAAAAGTCCGTCTGAGCGCTTCAGCAGATCTGTCAAGTTAAATGCCCCCCCTTGAACATTCGGGGGGCATTTTTTATGAAGCGCTGTCCGGCGCCGGCGCAATATCTCGGCAACGGCAGGAGGAAAACAGCCGGGAAGCCGGCCGGCTGCATTCCACCTGAACAGTAAAGAGACCGCTCGCCCCTGCCCCGGCCGGATTCGGTCGCCGGTACTGCGCCCATGGGCCGGGATTTCAGTACAACCACGGTATGAGCCGCCAGGTGCGGGCGCGGTAGGAATCGTACTCGCTCCCAAACTGGGATTGCAGAAGTTTTTCCTCGGCGCGAATGCGGGCGACAAGCGGCGGGACCAGCAGCGCCGTTAGCAGCAGCCCGATAACCGAACGGAAAGCCAGGGACCAGCCTATGGAATTGACCAGGAGGCCGAGATAGCTGGGATTGCGGATGACACCGTAAACGCCGGTCGTGACCAGGGTATGTCCCGGCTGGATGGCCACAAGCCCGCTGAAGCGTTTGCCCAGCACGAACACCGGCCAGAGCCGGAGGATGTCCCCGGCTGTGAAAAGGACTGATCCAAACCAGCGGACGGCATTCCCGTCAATGGTCCGGAAATCCATGCGGTCGGCGTATGCCGGAATGTAAGCTAAAAGAAGGCCGATAATCGTGAACACCGCGATGACCCAGCGGTTTGAGCGGTCCTCGCGCACTCCCGGGCTCATATTGCCGCCGCTGAACAGGGCGGCTATGGAAGAGGCGACCGTTACCAGTGCAACCGCGACGAGGGCGGGGACAGAAAAAAAGGCGGCAAAGCCGCCCCTGCCGAAAACAGCCAACCCCAGGTAGACGAGCGTCCCCGCCAGCGTAAAAGCCGCCATCCTGATATCCGGCATAAGTCCACCTCATGAGAGGGTGTTTCGCCCAGTATGTCACCTTCAAGCCTTTAAATAAAGGGGTTCTCCGGGATTCCAGGAGCAGTCATCATCACCCGGGTCCCCTGTCCGGGTATGGAATGGATCGTAAGCTGCCCTCCCAGGTACTTTAACCTTTCCCTGATGCTGAAAAGCCCGAACCCTCCGTTCCTGTCCGGGCGGAACGAGACCTTTCCGGAAAAGCCTCTGCCGTTGTCCCTGACCGAGATCCGGATAGCGTTATGGTCGCGTGACGTCTTGATAAGGGCCTCTGTTGCCCCTGCGTGTTTCACAACATTCATCAGCAATTCGCGCACGGCCTGGAACATGAGCACCTGCACCTCGTGCGCCAGGGAATCGGCGCCGCCTTGCTTTTCCAGCGTAACGGCAATGCCGTGCTGGGAGCCGATCTGTTCCGCAAGCCATTCCAGGGCCGGGATGAACCCCAGCTCATAGAGGACGGGCGGGCTCATCTCCGACATGATCTGCCGCGCCTGTGTTATGGATTCCGAGACCATGTCCTGCATTTCCGTAAAAACAGGCTTTGCATCCGCGGGTATTTGCTCCTGAATAAGCTGGCCGCGCAGCTTGGCGGCGCCGAGCGTCTGCACAACCGTATCGTGGAGGTCCGTCGCGAAGTGCTGCCTTGAGCGCTCTTCCGCAAAAACCAGCTCCGAAGCCATTGCCCTCAGGTTCTTCTGAGCGAGGCGCAGGCTCTTTTCAGAGCGTTTGTGCTCTTCGATTTCGGTCAGCAGGGAATTGTTCGAACGGGAGAGCTGCGCGGTCCGGTCCCGGACCTTGCTTTCGAGTTCGGCGTTTGCCCTTTTCAGGGCCTCTTCCGCCTGTTTGCGGTTGGTTATATCGAGCGCGGAAAACGTCACCCCTTTTTCAGGGCGGCCGGGGTCTATGGGAGTGGAGGACAACATAATGTCTATAATATTTCCCTTTTTGTGCTGGACCTGGGCCTCGACCATGCCGACGCCCTTTTTATCCATCATCTCGTATTTAACCCTGCCGACATACTCGTAAACGTGATCTGACGGATAGATCATGCGGGCGCTCCTGCCCAGCAGCTCTTCAGCGGAATAGCCGACCATATAGCAAAAAGTGCTGTTCACCTCGGCGAATACCCTGTCGACCACTATGCCTATGCCTACCGGGGAGGAATTGAAAATGCTCTGGAGTTTGGCCTCTCTTTCCAGGAGGGCGTCTTCAGCCCGCTTCTGCTCCGTCTTGTCCCTGCCGACGGCCTGGTATTCGACCAGATCGCCGTTCGAGTCGAACAGGGCCCGGCCGTTCCAGTTCATGAAATAAACTTTATCCTTCACGTGGACATCGAGGCTTATAGATCTGATCGGGTCTTCGGGCGTGACCTCGTTCATGAGATCGATAACCCTGTATATGTCCTCGTCGGAGAGGAACATGAAGAAACTATGGCCGATAAGCTCGCTTTCGTCCATTTCCGCCATCTGGCAGAGGGCGGGATTGACAAATTTAAGTATGCCGTTGGGAATGAACCGGCAGATCAGCTCTGTCTGGTCCATGACGACATTTTTATATTGCTCCTGGGACTGCCACAACCTCCTTTCAGCCCTCTTGCGCTCCGTCACATCCCGGATGACAAGGGTGGTCACATCACCCATGGACAGATTATTTTTCGAAGCCGAGATTTCCAGGGACACAATGGAACCGTCTTTCCTTTTGAGTTCCGTTTCGAGAGTCCCGTGCCCCCGGCCCAGCAGTCTTTCCAGTTCAACGCTGCGGGCCTCCGGTATTATGAGTGTAAACGGCCGGCCGTTCGCTTCCGCGCTCGAATATCCGAATATCCTCTCGGCGGCCTTGTTCCAGACGAGGATCTTTCCCCTGCTGTTGACGGAGATGACGGCGTCGCCGATATTGTCCATGATGTCCTGCCAGTACAGCCCCGGCGCGCGAATGATCTCTGAAACAGCCTCCTTGAAAGAGAGGCCCTTTTCCCTGCTCTCCAGGAATGCGGACCTCACCGAAATAAGGAAATAAATGCTCGCGAGGTGCTTGGATAAAACTCCGAGCCAGCCTATGGGGCTGCCCACAGCCGGCTGCACAAAGAAGGCGGCCTGGGCGACGACCCTGAGCAATAAGGCGAGTGAATACCAGTACAGGAATGTGGATTTGTTCTCGAAGTAGCTGTTCATTATGGCCAGCGAGGAGAACGACAAAAGGACGATGGCGGTGGACAGGAGGACCTGGCGCAACAGGGTGGGTCCGCTTTCGTCGAAGAACACCGGCATAAAGCCATAGGCAGACAATATGAATGCAAGTGAGAGAAAAACAGTAGTTCCTCCGAACGTCAGGAGCAATTTTCGCCGCCTCACAGCCGGCCCGTTATCGTCTTTCCACCCCATATAGCAGGCCAGGACGGCAGCGAAATGCAGGCCTGACGCAAGCAGGGACGCTACATCGTTGGTCGTGGCGGTGACGTTGGCCCAACCGGGCATAAATTTGATCATTGACGACAGCGATCCCGCGCCGAAGGCAAACACTCCCCCGCCCAGAAGCAACAGCACCGGTGAGCCATTCACATGATAACCCCTGGCGGCAACGAACGAGACCGCACAGGCGATAAGGAATAAAACAACTGTATTCAGGACGCAGAACGAAAGGGGCGCATGGACGATGAGCGTCGAAGATTGAAAAATCTTCAAAAAAATAAAAAGGACAGGCATGAGCAGAAAGGGGGTGAAAGAAAGCAGCAGGGACAGCCTGGTCGTCTTTAAGGACATAATTTCTCCGGCATGCATTGAGCAAATGCGATTTCGGAGGACTTATAATGTAAAGAGAATATACAGTCTATCAGGACAGGACTGAGAAAACCCGGGGAAAACACTTAGACGGCTTTTGAAAAAGGTTCATATGCTGCGTTGCGCTTCCGACCTCACATTCTCACGCACACTGTACGTACGCTGCGCTGCTCGATCCTCGTGCGGCTTGCCTCCCTGTCCCTCCCGGGGTAAACCTTTTTTGAACAGCCTGTCCAAAAATAGTGTTTTTCAAAGAGAATAAAAGCAGGGTATCGCTTTCCCGAAATGAACAGGGGCGGCGCAACGGCCGCCCCTGTCTAACAACTGTCTGTAATTTCAGGGCACTTTAAACCCGAACTGATGGCATTTGGCGCAGGCATCCTCCGACGGCTTGTGGCCGTGATGGCATGTTTCGCACGGGATATCCCCTAGATGGTTGTCGTGGGGATTGTGCCTCCCGAGCTTTTCGGCGGATTTCATGGCCAGCTTCTCCGGGTCATGGCAGCCCTTGCAGACCGCTGAAGGCACTGCCTTGGCCGGAGGCGATTCCTTGTGGCACGCGGAACAGTCCATACCCCTGTCCTTGTGCCGGTCCGCGAGGAACTTCTTCTGCTGGGCCCAGACCTGGCCTCCGACGATAACGGCGCAAACTGCGAATACCGCGCATATCGCAATCAGCGCAATTCCGATTCTTTTCGCATTGGGCAATTTCATCTCAATCACCCGGGATCATTTCCACGGTTTCAATGCCGCCGCGTTCCTGCCGGCAATTCGGCCCATCACTATGCATTCCGTCAGGTTGCCGCCGCCCTGGTA
>CAZKYN010000066.1:0-14171 GCA_964556675.1 uncultured Syntrophaceae bacterium | reverse complement strand
GAGCGCCTGCTTCTCGTCGAAAGCCTTCATAATGACGACAGCTCCGCCGGCGTGGAGCACGGGCAGGACGCCGGTCGTGTTGCCGCCCCTGTGGAACAGGGGGTTCGTGGCAAGGCTGACGCTGGTGAAATCGATCTTGTGGAGTCCGGCATTCATCATGTTGTCAAAAAATATAATGCCGTGGTTAAGGCAGAACCCCTTGGGCAGGCCCGTCGTTCCCGAGGTATACAGGAACAGTACCGGGTCCGTCCAGACCACGTCCTTTTCCGTCGGCGGGGCTTCTTTCGATTTCCCTTTGATGAAGTCCTCGTATCTGACGTGCCCCGGAGGGGGTTCGCCGGCGCCGCACATAACGGCGAGTTTGGGTTTGATCTTGGCGAGCTCGATTGCTTTGACAGCCATGTCCTTGAAGGCGGAGTCGTAAACCAGGACCACCACCTCGCTGTCGTCCATGAGCTTGGAAACCTGGCCCTCTGGGAGCATAAAGTTCATGGACGGGAAAATGCACCTGGCCTTGGCGCACCCCAGGAAAAGTATGAACCATTCGTAAGTGTTGAACAGGTCGCCCATAATCGAATCGTATTGGGTCACACCCAGCTCGAGGAGCGCGTTGGCGAACTGGTTTGCCTCCTCGTCCCATTGCTTGAACGTCAGGGACTTGTTCCTGAAGGGATCGATGATCGCGACCTTGTCGGGCCATCTCTGGATATTGCGGTATACCTGCCTCGTTACGGTGTACTCTTTCTCCCATACCTCTTTGAAAATTGAATAATCGATTCCTTTACCCATTTGTTTCTCCTCCTTTTTTCGAGAAAACTATGAGCTTACCTCCCCCCCTTTGCTTGCGCGGCCGTAAAGGCCTGCGCCGTATGCCTTGTTTGTTATCCGAAGACGCATGTTACTTATTGCGATAATTGTACGGCAGATATTCCCTGCCGAACAGCTCTCTCATGGCGACCAGCTTGGAAACCTGAGCGGTGCCGTCCGCAATCTCGATGGCCAGCACGTCTCTGAGCCTTTGTTCAAATGGAAATTCGTTTGTGTAACCGGGATGCCCGTGGAGGACTAGACAGTCGCGAATTGCGTTGGTGGAGAACCGGGGGGCCATCCATTTGACCATCCCCGCTATTTTCGAGCTCGATTTCCCCTGGTCCCTCAACCACAGGCCCTTGTAGCAGAGCAGGCGCACTGCTTCCAAGAGGCTTATATGCTCGACGATAGGAAAAGATACTCCTTCGAATGTTGCGATGGGCCTGCCGAATGCCACCCGTTGTTTGGCGTATTCGATAGTTTCCTCGAGAGAGACCATGGCCGGGGCTATTGCTTCAAGGGCTAAAAGTATCCTGCTGATGTCGAAGCCTTCCATCCCGTACACGAATCCCTTCCCCTCCTGTCCGATGAGGTAATCTTCCGGGATCTCGACGTCGTCCATGAAAATCGAACCGCGCGCCACCGAACGGACGCCCATGTCCTCGTATGACTGGAGCGTGACGCCCGGGTGATTGGTCGGGACAATAAAGCAGCTGACGCCACGCGGCCCGGCTTTAATATCGGTCTTGCAGAAGACAAGCGCGAAGTCGGCGTCCATCATGGCGGTGATCCCCGCCTTCTCGCCGTTCAAAATATACGTCGAGCCGTTTTTCACCGCCGACGCTTTCATCGCCCCCGCGTCAGTCCCGGAGCCCGGCTCGGTAATGGCGAAGGCCGGGATCTTGTCGCCGCACATGAAAGTCTTGAGGAATTGCTCCCTGATCACGCCGTTTCCGTGGCACATTATCTCCGCGAGCAGATGGCCGACGACAAACGCGGACATCGTCAGGCTGCAGTCGCCCCGGGATACTTCCTCGCAAACCATGCCTTCCGTCACATAAGGGGCGCCCATTCCGCCTTTCTCCGGCGGGACCGCTATTCCGATCAGCCCTAGATCCGCCATCTTCTTGTGCAGGTGACGCGGGTATTTTTTCTCCCTGTCCCATTGCGTGTAAAACGGCGCTATTTCCTTTTCCGTAAACCGTCTGACCATCTCCCGAAGGGCGATCTGATCATCACTGAATTCAAAATCCATCTTTATCCTCCTTTTGACGCGGCCGGGGCCGGTTACACCATGTTGAGCCCGCCGCTGACGCTCAGCACCTGGCCGGTTATGTAGCCGGCCTTCTCCGATGCCAGAAAGGACACGGCTGCCGCTATGTCTTCGGGCTGGGCAAGCCTCCTCAACGGGATCGCTTTCTTCAGGCCTTCCGCGATGGCCGGATTGTCGCCGGCGACCGCCGCAAAGAGCGGGGTCTCCGTCGGACCCGGGGCAACGCAGTTGACCTTGATGCCGTAGCGGGCGACCTCGCGAGCGATGGTTTTGGAAAAGGCGATAACGCCCCCCTTGGCGCCGGAGTAAACGGCCTCGCCGCTGGAGCCCACGCGCCCCGCATCGGACGAGATGCTGACGATGGAACCGCCTTTGCGCTCTATCATGTGGGGCAGGATCGATTTGAAGCAGTTGATCGGCCCCTTGAAATTGATATTGATCACCTTGTCCCAGGTTGCCGGTTCGCTCTGGATGAACGGCTCCATCTTGTCCCAGCCCACGTTATTCACCAGGACATCGACGCAGCCGAACGCGTCGATGGCGCTCTTCACCATGGCCTGGCACTGGGCCAAATCGGTTATATCGACCTTCACGTCGACGGCCCGGCCGCCAAGCGCCTTTATCTCTTCGCTCACCTTCTTTGCCGTCTCGGCATTCAAATCGGCTACGCACACCCTGGCTCCTTCTGAGGCCAGTTCAAGGGCGATAGCCCTTCCGATCCCCTGGCCGCCGCCCGTTACGATTGCCGCCTTGTCTTTCAGTTTCATTTTGTTCTCCTTTGGTATTGATGAATGCACCGGGAGCCGCGCAGCCCCGTACAATTTATTTCACGAATGAACCCGTGTCCGTGAGTTCGATAAGCAGCCCTTTGGCGCTTTTCGGATGAATAAAGGCTACCCTGTCGGGAGTGTCATACATTTTGCCGATGATCTTCACGCCCCGCTTCTCCAGGTCGGCGACGAGATTCTCCAGGTTCTCGCAGAACACCGAAACGTGGTGCAGCCCGCCTTTTGAGTTTTTCATGAACTGTCCGATTGCCCCGTCAGGCCCGGTCGGCTGCATGAGTTCGAAATTGGTGCCCTTGATCGAGACTATCGAGGAGATCTGTTGAAGCTCCGGGTATTCGGTGCGCTTGAGCTCTTCCGCGCCGAAGTATTCCTTCATGATGGCCAATATGTCGTCGATTTTTTCGACGGCTATTCCGATATGGTCAATTCCCTTGATCATAATTCCGCTCCCTTTCTTTTCCAGTCGGATTGCTCTCCCTGCCGGAATTCAAAGGTGCGGGGCGTGAATGCCCCGCATCGTGAATTTGCCGGCGAATATCGATCAGACTTCCGTCAGGTTAGTGCGCCATTCTTTCAGGTCCACGCCGACCCTCTCCATTTCCGGGCCGAGGATCCTGATCGTGTTCCTCCAGAACATGCCTTCCAGGATGCCTTCCCGGTAATCGAGCTGCATGTGCCTCCAGAGGATCCCGTCGAGCGGGAAGAGGTTGAACTCGGAACCGAACATGTACTTGTCCTTCTGCCTGCGGTTCAGCTCGTAGAATGTCTTGGGGGCGGCTTCCTCGATGTAATCGGGCTGGATGCCGGAGAGCTCCCGGAAAATGTTGCCCTTGTGGCGGCAAAGGAGGACCGCATCCTCGTCCCTGCCGTCCGAGCAGTGCAGCATTACGATCTTGAGGTTGGGGAAATCCGACGCGAGGTCGTCAATGTCGGGAATAAGATTCATCGTGTATTTGATCTTCATTCCCCACGATCCCGGCGCGCCGCTGGCGAGACCCGTAAAGCCTGTGTGGAGCTGGATGGGCATTCCCAGTTCCTGGCAGAGGTCCCAAAGGGGATAGAACTGCTTGTCATTCACATGAAATGCCTGCCCGACCTGCTGGAATTTCAGGCCGATGAGTTTGAGGTCCTTGTAGCACCTCATCGTCTCTTCGAGGGCCTTCCAGCCTTTCCAGGGATCTACTGACCCCCAGCCGGCAATAACCACGTCCGGGTGCTTATCGCGGAGTGCGGCGATGTCGTCATTGGTGTTGCCGCGGTAAAGAGGATCGCCCGGGGCCATGTTCGTTTCCGCATCCCACCCCACGGGCATAACTGCCACGTTCATCTCCCGGAAGACCTGGACCCACTCGTCGTCAGTCGGCGCAATTGCGGTTATCTGCTCAGGCGTGATGTCGGCGCGTTTGTAAAGATACTTCTCCAGGTGGACGCGGAATTTCCCCAGGCTGCGCCAGCCCACTTTGGTGTAGGGATGGGTATGGATGTCGATAATCCTGGGCATGCCTTTTCTCTTCTCCAGGACCATTTCCTTGATCTCCGGATCGATTACATGAAGCGGTTTCCTGGCGAGGTTTTTTTCAAGCTTCTTCCTCTGCTCGGTATCCATCTCCAACATGCCGTAGCGTTTCTTTTCAGCCATGTTAATCCTCCTTAAGTGTTGTGCTGCGATTTATGTCGTTTCGATATGAACGCTCCATTTTTTTTCCCGAAAACCGTTTCAGGCGCCGAGCTCAGTGAGCTTCTTGATAAGACCGGGCACGATATCCTTGTAGTCGGCCACTATCCCCAGGTCCGATATCTTGAACATATTGGCATCGGGGTCCCGGTTGATGGTGACAATTTTTTTTGAACTCAGGATGCCCGTTACATGCTGGGCGGCCCCGGATATGCCGATGGCGATGTAAAGCTGCGGGCTGACTATCTTGCCTGTCTGCCCGATCTCCATGCTCAGCGGCACCCAGTTCTCGTCGACGGGGACCCTTGTGGCGCCTACCACTCCGCCCAGGGCATCGGCGAGTTCCTGGATCATCTTGAAGCCGTCCGGGCCCCCCAGACCGCCGCCGCCCGCCACGATGATCTTGGCGTCTTCCAGCTTGATTCCGGTGAATTCCTGCTTTTTGAACTCAAGGAGTTGGGTCTTGATCTGCGCGGCGTCAATTCCGCCGGCGAGGGTAACCATATCGCGGTTTTCTCTTCTCTCGGGGGAGACGGGAATCGATTTGGGCCTGACGGTATCTATCTGCAGGCGCCCGGTCGGCGATGAATAGACTGCCATTGCCTTTCCTCCGAAAACAGGCCTGGTCTGCTGGAATTCCTTCTTCTCCGCATCGTACTTTATCTCGACGCAATCCATGCACAGCCCGGCATCGAGCCTGGCGGCAAGCCGCGGCGCAATGTCGCGCCCGAGGTCCGATTGGGCCAGAAGGCAGAGGGAATACCCTTCATCCCGGCAAAGGCCGGCGGCAATGGCGGTGCAGGCGTCGCTGTTGTATTCATTGAAGACCTCGTCAGCCGCGACGTATACCTTCTGCGCGCCTTTGGCCGTTTCGGAATCGATTACGCCGGAAGCCCCGCCGAACAGAAGCATGTGCACCTCGCCGCCCGCGGACTCAACGAGTTTACCGGCCCCGGAGAGCAGCTCCAGGGTAGTGGCCGACAGGTTGTCTTTTTCCAGCTCACCTATGACAAGAATATTTTTTTGATCAGCCATTTCTAATACCTCACGGTTTTATCGCTATGATTTTTTCGGCGAGCTTCGCCACAGCCTCGCCCGGGTCTTTGCCTGCCACCATCTCGCAGGAACGCTGATACACGGGCACATACAATTTCAGCAGGTTGTTACGGACCGCCGCCGGGCCCGTTTTGGCGGTATCCCCGTTGATGTCGGCTGCCTTCCACCTGGGTATCTGCTTTTTGGCCGCAGTGATTATTCCCCAGCCCGAGGGTATTCTGGCCTGGCCCATCTCATTGCTCAATGTGACGAGGGCGGGCAGGCCGCATTCGTAAACTTCAGAGCCGTTCATAACGACCCGCTCGGCTTTCAGGCCCTTGTCCGTTATTTCAATCGACTTTGCCCTTGTGACGACGGGCATCTCCAGGTACTCGGCAATGACGGAACCGACCATGCCGGCGTCCCAGTCCGCAGCCTGACGGCCGCAAAGCACCAGGTCGAAAGTCCCGATTTTCTTGACCGCCTGGCTGAGGGCGTACGCAATTCCGAATCCGTCCGATGAGGCGAACGCGGCGTCGTCCAGGATCGCGCCGTCATCGGCGCCCATGGCCAGGGCCTTCCGGACCGCCTCTTCCGCGTTGACGGTCCCCAGGGTCAATACTGTGATCTTGCCGCCCTTGGCCTCCTTGATCCTGACCGCGGCCTCGACGGCCAGCAGGTCATAGGGATTGACAACCAGCGGCATGCCTTCCGGCGGCACCACCTTGTTGCTTTTTGCGTCGACGGCGAATTTCGCCGGCGGCAGATCTGGATCGAGAACAGGTTTTATACAGACTATAATTTCCATCTTTCCTCCTTAACCGTACTGGTAACAGATACCGAACCCGCCGCGGGGGTTCACCCAGGTGATGGCGCCCTTGTCGCATGCGAACCGGCAACTGCCGCATTCGAGGCACCCTTCATAAGAGAAGGTGATGTGCCCCTCCCGCAAGTTGTAGCACTGGGCCGGACAGGCGAAACGGCACTGCTTGGCCTTACAGGAGTCGCACTTGGCTTCTTCCACGCGGATGTGGACCTCGCGGTCTATTTCAAATTTATTTAAAGCCAGCTTGTCTTCGACTTTCAAATTGCCTTCCTCGCTTTCATAGAGTCGGAAATGATCTGCCAGAGCGACACGTCTCTTTTCATGCCCAACAACGCCTTAAACGTGTTTACCCTCGGTTTTCCGTCGGCAGTGAATATCCTGTTCATGACGGAGCAGGCCAGTTCCGGGTAGGAATTGTAAATCCTGTCGTTTTCCAGGAAATGGGGGGCTTGCTTGAATGTTTCGAGGTCCTGGAGTACGAAGCGCGACTTGAGTTTCTTTTCGTACTCGGAAAGAATCGCGGCGCCGGAGTCGTTCTTTTGTCGCGCCATAATTGCGGTCTCGGCTGCTGCAGCGCCCGCCGCCATGGCGAAATTGGCTCCCTCGAGGATGAGGCCCGTGCCCAGGACCATTGCCGCTGCGTCCCCGGCAACCATTATGCCGTCTGCGTACAGGCGCGGCATCATCTTCAGCCCGGAGACCGGTATGAGGTGCGCCGAGTACTCGAGCAATTCCCCGTCCTTGACGAGATTTCTGATGAAAGGATGGGCTTTGAATTCTTCCAGCAGGTCGGAGGCATTCGCCTCATTTTTCATCAGAGCGCTGAGCTGGGCGACAACGCCTACCGACAGGCTGTCCTTATTGGTGTAGATGAACCCGCCGCCCGGAAGCCCCCTGGTACAGGAGCCTACGAATTCCATGGCAACGCCTTCATTCGGCCGCAGGTTGAACCTGTCTTCGATAACCCCTTGCGGCAGGCGTATTACTTCCTTGACTCCCTGCTTCAGGTCAACGGCTGCATAATCGTCACGCAGACCGGCTTTTTTGGCCAGCAGCGAGTTGGCCCCGTCTGCCAGGATCACAAGATGTGCCGGGAATTCTTCCCCGCCCACCTTGACTCCGGCGATCGCGCCCTTATCGTAAATGAAGCCGTCCGCTTCGAGGCCGGTGGCGATGATCGCGCCCGCCTGCTCCACCTTTCGCGCCATCCACTGGTCGAATTTGGCGCGCAGTATTATGAAACCGGGATAATGGGAATGGTCCCCATGGCCGCTCCTGAAATCGACCGTGAGGCAATCATTTTTTGTCATAAAGGAAATTGCATGCCGGCTCAAATATCTCTCGACCGGCGCTTCCTTGGCAAATCCCGGGAATATCTCTTCCATAACCGGGCCGAAGAATGCCCCGCCCCACATATTTTTAGCGCCCGCGTATTTCCCTCTTTCAATGACGAGCACATTGAGGCCGCCCCTGGCCATCACGGCCGCAGCGGCGCAGCCCGCCGGCCCGGCGCCGATAACTATTGCATCGAATTTTTCCATGTTTCCCCTTCGGCAGTCCGGTATTAAATTACCTGGATACGGAATCGATCCCCAGTTCCAGCCTCCCCAGAATGAGCTTGTGCACGTGCGCCGTGCCCCCGTAGATGATGGGGGCCATGCAGTCGCGGTACAATCTCTCCAGCGGATATTCGTCGCTCAGGCCGTATGATCCGTGCAGTTCAACGGCTGCTTTGGCGCACCTGTGCAGCGCTTCCATATTGTGATACTTCGCGATCGAAGTTTCCCTGGCGACATTCATGTTTTTATCTTTCATATAGGCAAGCCGATAGGCGATCCAGCGCGAGGACTCGAGATCGATTACCATGTCGGCGATCTTTTCCTGAACGAGCTGGAAGCTGCCGATCGGCTTTTTGAACTGCTGCCTGTCCTTGCAGTAATTGACGCTGTGATCCAGGCAGGCGTTGATCGCTCCGACAGCCGCGCAGGCGATGCCGAAACGGGTGTGCTCTACATTGGAAAAAGCCGCCCTCATCCCAAACCCGCCGAGCTGGTTTGTTTTCGGAACGCGGCAGTCGCGGAAGAACAGCATGCCATGGTCGTGGTGTTTGAAGGCCATCTTGTTTTCGATCGGGGCCCTGGTAAATCCCGGCGTTCCCCAATCGACGATGATGACGGCGAATGCTTTGCTTCCTTTGGTTTTATCGGTCTGGCAAACGACCATCGCGAAATCTGCATGATTGGCATTCGTGATCCAGGTCTTGTTGCCGTTGATGACGTAATCATTGCCGTCGGTGACCGCCGTCGTCTCTATGGCCGTTGCATCCGATCCCGCATTTGGCTCCACGGTCGCAAAGCAGTGCGTCATAACGCCCTGCACCATTCCCGGCAGGTACTTCTTTTTTTGCTCATCCGTCCCGTTCTGCAGGATGGGCAGTATCCCGAGCGACGTCCTGGAGCAGGAACCCATGCCGAGGGAGAAATCGTAATAAGCCAGCTGCTCGGTAACGACTCCCAGCGTCGTCCAGTCCAGGTCCAGTCCGCCGTATTCCGGCGGGGCCTTTATGCCGAGGAGCCCTTGCGCTCCGAGCTTCTTGAATATTTCAGGGGGCATCTTGCACTGCCTGTCCCACTCCTTCACATAAGGCTGGACCTCACGGATTGCGAATTCCTTGGCCATTTCTTTGAACATCGCCTGTTCGGTGGTAAGTTCGAAGTCCATTTACGACTCTCCTTTCCTCGAATATCGCCGTTTTAAATTAATTTTCGTTTAGTGCTGAAGAGGTGCTACGTTTCCTTCGAAAAATTGCAAAAGCCAAGCCAAATTTCCATGCAACCATAATTGCCTGTAAATATTGATGAATTGGGCAACAGCTATAAGTCTTTGTGGAAATGCGGCGCGGCGGGCTGATTTTTGTAGCAAAGATTGTACATGCCTGAAGGGGAATTAAGAGATTGGCTCCACTATTCATAAGGGATAGCATTGATGAAGCGGCTCTACTGCATGTCGCATCACAACTACATTCAGAGGCCCATCTTGCAGCAGCGGATATATCCATGAGCGAAACATTCCGTCCTTGTCAATAACGGTCGAAATTCGTGAATTGTAGACAAAGTCGTCGAGCAGGGGAAAATAAATCCGTGAGAGCCGTCTTCGGCTCGGAGTTGTTTGACTTGGGTCAATTTATTAATCTGAAAGGCCTTGTTCCGATCCTGTATCAGGGAATTAAAACTATAAATAAGCGCCGAAGTCCGGGGTGCATGCGACACATTTTTCTTCTCCTGGGACTAACCCAGGCACGGGCCGGGAATTCCATTGACCCGGTTACCGGATAAAAAAAGTTTCTTCAGGGCATTTCAGTATGCCGGCATCGGCGCTTTTGATAACCTCTGTCAGGCTGAACGCATGCGGCACAACGTGATTGAGGTAATACCTGGCTCCCGCAATTTTGCCGGTATAATAATTTTTATCGTCAGATCCCGTTGAGCTTTCCTTGAGCTTGCAGTCGGCAATTATGGCCTGCTCCAGGAGGCATTGGGCTACTTGCGCCTGGGCGCAGACAAAAAGGGCATTCACCGAGTATAGCGGTATAAGATTCTTTTTATTAACGAGGTCCGCATACCAGGAATTGAAAAGGTCCCTGATCTCGCCGACACAGCCGAGGAGCCGCGCGAGCGCGTTCAGTTCTTTTTCGAAGCCCGTGTTGTGCCTGTTATTCAGGATAAAATCATCTATTGTCTTCATCCAGTTAAGGAACGGCTGTCCGTTTCTCATTCTCATTTTCCTGCCCACGAGATCGTTGGCGTGCATGAAGGACGTTCCTTCCCAGATCGTAAGGACCTTCGAATCCCTCATGTATTGCTCGACGGGGTAGTCGCAGGTATAGCCTGCTCCCCCGAACACCTGCATGGCCTCGGCTATCAGCTTAATGCTTGTTTCACTTGAGTAGCACTTTGCCAAAGGGGTGATAATCTCGGCAAGTTCGCCGAAGGCCGCGGCCCTCTCCCTGTCGTCCGAGTTGGCTTGTATGTCCAGATAATAAAAGCCTTTGAAGACCATGGCCCTGATCCCCTCGGTATGGGCCTTCATATCCAGCAGCATTCTTTTCACGTCTTCATGCCGGATGATGGGGACCCGGTCGCCTTCGCGGGATGCAAATGGGCGCCCCTGGACCCGCTCCGCCGCATACTGGCAGGCGTAGTAGTAGGCAGCGGCCGCCTGGGAATTGGCATTGTGCCCCGTCCCGATCCTTGATTCGTTCATCATGTGGAACATCATCGCAAGGCCCCGGGAATTGCCGTCCTTGTCCGGAGCGGGGCCGACCCTGATACCCCGGCACGCATCATTGTCGCCGAAACTCAGAAGGGCCGTCGCCTGCCCCTTCAGCCCCATCTTATGCTCGAGCCCGACCGTTGCTACATCGTTGTTCCCGCCAAGCGTACCGTCATCGTTTACCCAGATCGCCGGGACTATATATAATCCAAGCCCCTGGGACCCTTTGGCCCCGCCCTCCGGACGGGCAAGGAGCATGTGGACGGTGTTGTCGCAAATGCCCGCATCGCCGCCGGTGATGAACATCTTCGTTCCCTTAATTTTATATATCCGCGGGTCGTCGGTGGGGAATGCCTTGCTGGATGCATCGCCGACGTCCGAGCCGATGCCGGGCTCCGTCAGGCACATCGTCCCCTGCCACTCTCCCCCGAGCATCTTCGGCAGGAAGCGGGCCTTGTCCTCCTCGGTCCCGAAGCGTATCAGGAGATTGGCCGCCCCGCTTGTCAATTTAAGGTAAGAGGCGATTGAGGGACACGCGGCAAGCGTCATCTCATATATGGCCTTGAACATCACAAGCGGCATCCCGCCTTCCAGTCCGATGCACTCGCTGCTGGACCCCCAGCCGTTCTGCTGCAGAAACCGGAACACGTCCCGGTAGCCGGGAGCCGGAATGACTTTTCCATCCACCAGCTTCGCCCCTATCCTGTCGCCTTCCTTGTTGATGGGATTGATTACTTCCCTGGCGACCTTAAAGGCTTCGTTCAGAAACATATCTATATCATCGACGCTGAAATGCTCCCTGAACCGTTTGCAGGACAGGACTTCCGCGGTGGGCAGCCACTCCTTGGTTATGAATTTCAGGTCTCTGAGATCGTATTTGAATTCCATTTCAATTCCCCGATTTCATCTCAAAGCGGAATATTCCCGTGTTTCCTGGCTATTCTCTCCTGGGGCTTGTTCCAAAGCATCTTGAGGGCGTGGTAGAAATGCTTCCTCGTGTCCTGCGGCTTTATAAGGAAATCAATGATCATCTTGCCCGCATACAGGTAGGGCGAATTGAATTTGTCGCGGTATTCAGCGATTTTTTCCATCTTTGCCTCCTCCCTGTTCACGGATGCCTGGAGCTCTTTCCTGTACAATATCTCGACGGCCCCTTCCGCTCCCATAATGGCCATCTCGGCGGTGGGCCAGGCAAACGCGAGGTCGGCCCCCATGGTCTTGGATCCCATGGCCGCCCAGGAGCCGCCGTAGGCCTTCCTGACGACGAGCAGCAGTTTGGGGACGGTGGCTTCCACGTAACCGTAGAGCATTTTCGCGCCGTGCCTGATGACCCCTTTATTTTCTTCCTTTACCCCGGGCAGATATCCAGGGACGTCGGCGATGGTTATGATCGGTATATTGAAACAATCGCAGAACCTGTAAAAGCGCGCCGCCTTGTCCGATGCGTCGCTGTCGATTGCTCCCGCCATCACCATTGACTGGTTGGCCACCACGCCCGCAGAGTAACCTCCGATCCGGATAAACCCAGTCACCATGCTGCGGGCAAACCTTGTCTTAACTTCGAAGAATTCTCCGTTGTCGGCAATCGCCCGGATCACCTTTTTCATGTCAAACGGCTCCCGGGGAGATTCCGGCACGATGTTGTTGAGGCTTTCGCTGATGCGGAAAGGATTGTCGCCCGTTGCCGCGACAGGCGGTTTTTCATCGCAGTTCGAAGGCAGGAAACTGAGCAATTTCTTGACCTGGGCGATGCAATCAATTTCGTCTTTGGCGACGAAGTCGGCAACCCCCGATACCTGGCTGTGGACCTTGGGGCCGCCCAGTGCGTAGCCTGTAATGTCCTCATGGCATACTTCTTTAATGACGCGCGGGCCGGTTATGTACATTTCGCTGGTCTTGTCCACCATGAAAATGAAATCCGTCAGCGCGGGGGAATAGCAACCCCCTCCGGCGCACGTGCCCATGATGCACGATATCTGCGGAATTACGCCGGAACTCCTGATGTGTTCATAAAAAATCATGCTGTATCCGCCGCTGCCTTCCTGGATCCGGGCGCCTGATGTGTCTACGAACCCGACCATAGGCGCCCTGGCCCTATCGGACATCTTCTGGGCGAAGGCGATCTTTTGGGCGTTGGCCACGCCGATGCTGCCGCCCAGCACGGTAAAGTCCATTGCGTAGATGAAAACGGTCCTCCCGTCCACTTCTCCATAACCAGTGACCACGCCGTCTCCGTAGGGACGCTTCTTTTCCATGCCGAAATCGGTGCATTGGTGCTGGGAATACTGATTGAGTTCGATGAAAGTTCCCTTATCAAAAAATAGATCAATCCTTTCCCTGGCCGTAAGCCTTCCTTTTTTATGCTGCTCTTCCACAGCCTTTGCGCCGCCGCCGGCCCTTACCTGGGAATCGTTCTCTTCCAGTTTTTGTATAAGTCCCTTTATCCTCATCGGCATATCCTTTCAGCAAACCCTTTTATAAAAGAATATAGTGATAAACCACACGTCCGACAGCCCGCCCGGCCGTTTCAACGGATCAGCACATTCAAAACATGCCCGCTCATTTTATGCCTTTTTCATACAGGAACGTAAATAAGCGCACGCATGTGCTTGCTCATATCTGTTCGATAAGCACCAGCGCGTCGTCGGCCTCGACTTCATCATCGGCCTTGACCTTTATCTCTTTCACGATCCCGTCAAAGGTAGCGAGAATGGGATTTTCCATCTTCATCGCATCCAGGACCAAAAGATGGTCGTCCTCTTTAACGGAATCGCCGGCATTTACCAGAACCCGAATAACTTTACCGGCCATGGGCGCCAAAATTTCCTCGATCATTCTGAACCTCCTCTGATTTTTTGAATAACTATTTAGATTAATGGACTTCAGCCCGCCTCCGGACCCGGTGGAAATTTCCGTCCAGCTTTCAAAAGTCTGTTTGTTTCGAAACTGCAAAAGCCAAGCCAGATACCGTAACAAGTCATGATCATTGCGGATTTTACTTAATGGAAATCTCGTCGGAAATTGCGGGGAGTGATTTGTAGCACCTATTGTACAAATCAAAACCGGCGTTTATTCGGATATGACCTGACCAGCGTAAAGAAACCGCCGATGATGCAGGCTTACTGCATGTCGTGGTTGTGCTACATTATGGAGAGATTTTGTAACGCTTGATCTTCTGGTAAAGGATGGTCCGGTGGATTCCGAGGATTTTTGCAGCTCTTACCTTGTTCCCGCCGGTGTATTTAAGGACTTCGCAAATTGAATTCCTTTCGGCGTCCAGCACGACGTCACGTAGAGGCGACATGTGCCTGGCTTGTTCCGTAGTGACGCCGGCGATCCCACCCAGTTCCGCTATGCCCGGCGGCAGGTGCTCAAGGAGGATCTCGGGAGCCTCTGTGACGATCATTGCCCTCTCGATAACATTCCTCAACTCCCGGACGTTTCCCGGCCAGCGATATCGCTGCATTGCAGCCGCTGCTTCAGGGGACACCG
>CAZKYN010000065.1:0-14183 GCA_964556675.1 uncultured Syntrophaceae bacterium | reverse complement strand
GCACCAAAGATGTCTCATGCATAAGTTCCTTATAATTTGAATCTACAAATTTGAATTTTCAAATTCTATTCTGGCGCGGCCCCTAACAGCTCCAGCTCCTTTAGAAGGAATTTTTCCATCACCGGGAACCTTTCCCTCAAAGCGGGGCTCATCTCCAGGTCCATTTCCCCGTAACAGCCGGGGACGATGCACAGGAAGACCACCGACGGGATCTCCCCGATCAACTCGGCCTTGAACAGGACATCCATGAATGTGACCTCGTGGGCCGAGGTGGGCGGCGGCATTTTCGACTCCAGTTCCTCGCGGGTAAAGCGGTAAATCGAGCCCGGCTCATCGCCGGCCTTGATGGCATCTATGATCAGCAGGTGGTCGCAACTGCAGATTATATCTAGCAGGGCGTAACCGAGGACGCCCCCGTCCACAAAGCGCACGTCATCGGGAAGTCTGTGTTTCCCAGAAAACCAGCGCGCAAAATGTACGCCGAAGCCCTCGTCTCCCAGCAGGATGTTGCCGAGGCCGAGGACTGTTATCCTGTTTCTTTCACCCATATCAGACCAATATAGGGGCAGCCGACCGGCCGCCCCTATACGATTCACAACTCCAATTTCAACCGCTTCCGGCTGCTACTCGCCTTTTTGCTTTTCGAATACTCGCCCGCTTACCATCGAAGAGATCGTGCCCTTTTGCAGGACTGCATCGTACCAGAACGCCATGTAAATGTGAACAATTACAAACAGGATGAAACACCAGGTCAGGACATGGTGGATGAACCGGACCATGGCCAACCCGCCCATGAGGTTCTCGGCGGGCTTGAGCACCCAGGCTGAAGCTTTCGTAAACCCGGGCAGCGGTCCGACTATATTCCCGTGGTACCCGGCGCCCATCAGGATGAGCCCCGTCAGGACGATCAGGAACAGCATGCCCATCAGCCCCAAGTATGCCATCGACTGCATGGGGCCGTAAAGGCCCTTATAGTCGGGACCTTCCTTTTCCATCAGGGCATAGAACCTCACCTGATGGATGGAGTGTTTGATGTTCAGGAACCCGAAGAAGTCTTTCCAGTCCGCGTGGAATCGGGAGAAGAAGGCCAGGTAAACCCTCCAGATAAAAATGAACGTCAGGAACACCCCGAACAGGATATGCCAGAAGCGCACATCGCCCATGAAAAACTTGTCAAATGTCTCGCCCTTGTAAACGGTAAAGGGCTCCGCAATATAAAAACCCGTCGCAATCAGGACAAAGATGGAGAGGGCCATCGCCCAGTGGTTTATCCTGATGGCTGCGGACCATTCCTTTTTCGCAACTATCTTTTCCACGTGAGCCTCCTCTCTCAGGCAACTTTGAATTTCCCGATCTCTTTCCCTTCCGGATCGACGATATGCACCGCGCACGCCATGCAGGGGTCGAACGAATGGATCGTCCTCAGTATCTCGAGCGGCTGGTCGGCCCTGGCGAGCTTCGTCCCGATCAGGGATTCCTCGTAGGGGCCTCGCTTGCCGCCTTTGTCGCGGGGCGAGCAGTTCCAGGTGGACGGGACGATCGCCTGATAATTTGCGATCACCTTGTTGTCGATATTTATCCAGTGGCCGAGCGCGCCGCGCGGGGGTTCGGTCATGCCGCGCCCCTGCACCGCCTTGTTCGGCACGTCGCAGCGGGTCCACGTCCTTGTATCGCCTTTTTTGATGTTGGCGATAAGTTCGTTGGCCCAGCCCTCGGTATTGTCCGCGATCAGCTTGGTCTCAATCGCGCGGGCCGCCGTCCTTCCAAGCGTGGAGAACAGCGCGCTCGCGGGGATCCCGGCCGCCTTCAGGGTCGAATCGACCAGGGGCTTTATCTGCTTGTCGCCCAGGGCGTAGCCGACGACCATGCGGGCGAGCGGGCCGACCTCATAGGGAAGCCCGTCGTAGCGCGGCGCCTTGCACCAGGAATACTTGTCCTGGCCTTCCAGGGTGCCCTGCCTGTTGTATCCCGTGTACTCGGGCTCGGTCGTGCCCTTGTAGGGGTGCTGCGGCTCCGATCCCTTGTACCAGGAGTGCGTCGCCTCTTCCGTGATCTTCGCCTCGTCGAGTTTCAGGGGCTTGGAAAGGTCTCCGTCTTTCACCAGGCCGCGAGGGAACAGCAGCGCGTCCCAGTTGTCGTCCAGGGGGAACCCGCCGTACGCCAGGTAATTTTTTACGCCTGCGCCGATCCCGGCCGCTCCTTCGCCCTTGTAATAAGCGGCGGCGAGCAGGACATCCGGGATGTAAGCTGTTTCAATAAAATTCTTCATTTCCTTGAGCCGGAAGAGGTACTGCCCCAGGCGGCCCGCATCGAGCGCATCCATAACCGAAGTCACGCCGCCCACCACCAGGGTCTGCAGGTGCGGGTTTTTGCCGCCGAAAATGGCCGTCATCTGGGCGCCGATCTTCGAGACCTGCAGGGCGTCAAGGTAATGGGAAGTTATGATCAGGTTTGCCTCGGGGGGCAGCTTGTAGGAAGGGTTGCCCCAGTAGGCGTTGGCAAACGGACCCAGCCTGCCCGACTGCACGAATTTGGTCAGGCGCTGCTGGACGGCCCGGTAGTGGGTCTCCGAGCAGTTGTACGGGTTCGGGCAATATGCCTTTGCCATGTCCACGGCCTTCTTGGGGTCGGCCTTCAGGGCGCTTGTGATGTCCACCCAGTCCAGCCCGTGCAGGTGGTAGAAATGCATTACGTGGTCGTACAGGTACTGCGCCGAACTGATCAGGTTGCGGATGATCCTCGCATTCGGCGGCGGTTTGACGCCGAATGCATCCTCGCACGCCAGGATGCTGGCCTCGTAATGGACGAAAGTGCAGACTCCGCAGAAGCGCTGGACGATCAAGCCGGCGTCTCGGGGGTCGCGCCCTTTCAATATGGTTTCAATGCCGCGCCACAGGGTGATGCTGCTCCAGGCATCGGTAATGGTGTTGGAATTATCGACTTCAGCTTCTATCCTTAAATGTCCCTCGATCCTGGTGATCGGGTCAACTACAATTCGTTTGCTCATGGTTCGCCTCCTCCGTCTTTACTCGTGCCCTTCGGTTTTTTCATCTTTGTCCCCGTGTTTCTTTGCGCTTGCCGCAGCGTGAATGGCTATGCCAGCCGCGGTCGCACCCGCCAGGACAAGGCCGATCCTGTCGACCGTGCGCTCGCCGCCGCCGACGTTGGCAGCCGCGATCGGTTTCTCCAGGGGCGCCATGGTGTCCCAGAAAGCGGGCTCGGTGCACCCGATGCAGCCGTGTCCGCCCATTACCGGCCAGGATATGCCGTCATTGAACCTCACTTTGCTGCAGTTGGCGTAAGTATAGGGACCCTTGCAGCCGACGTTGAAAAGGCACCAGCCCTTCTTCGCTCCGTCATCGCCCCATTCCTCGACAAATTCCGCCGCATCGTAATGGGGGCGCCTTTCGCAGAAATCGTGTATCCTCTTGCCGTAAGCCCAGACCGGCCTGCCCAGGGAATCGAGCGGCGGGATATCGCCGAACATCAGCTTATGCAGGATTGTCCCCGTAAAGTTCACCGGGTTGGGCGGGCAGCCCGCGATGTTTACCGTCCTGATCCCGATCGCCTTGCTGACGCCCATGGAATCTGTCGGGTTGGGCCGGGCCGAGGGGATATTGCCGAAGGCCGAGCAGCTGCCGATACAGACCGTGGCCGCCGCTTTCGCAGTGACCTCTTTGGCCACCTCCACGCTCGTTTTGCCCTTGGGGCCGAGGGTGAGATAGTTGCCGTTTAGCCCCTTGGGGATGGAGCCTTCGATGACGCAGATGAATTTACCTTCGAAATCGTGAATGGCCTTCTCCAGGTTCTCTTCGGCCTGGCGCCCGGCCGCCGCCATCAGCGTCTCATGATACTCGAGCGAAATCGTGTCCAGCAGAATGTCGTCGACGTTCGGGTAAGACGTGCGCAGGAAAGCCTCGCTGCAGCCGGTGCACTCGGCGAAATGCAGCCAGACCACCGGCACGCGGCTGAAATTTTCCGCCGCCCTCGCCACCACCGGGCGGAACACCGGAGGCAGCATCAGGGCCGCCGTCATGAATGAGGTCCATTTCATGAAATCGCGCCTGCTGACCCCTCGCTCCTTCAGGGATTCGTAAAAATCCTCCCGCGCCGGAGGCATCTCTGCCTCCACCTTGTCCAGGTTCGCCTTGCAGTACTCCATCAAGTCCCTGTACTGCTTGCTGATCATTTTTTTGTACTCGGAATCTTTGGTCCTGCTCATATAACCTCCTCCTGCTCCGTAATTCGCATCCTAAATCCTTCCGGATTTTGTTCTCTTCCGATTCTTAATCCGTGGCCTTTCTAAAAAAAATTCAAATCCGGGCAGCAGGCAGATAACTGCCTCTTGACCGGAGCCCCCATCATTATGCTTAAAATGACATAACCCTTTATCAAATCCACTCGCCCAGGTAAACACAAAAAGGCCTGACCGGCCCGCCCAGCCTTGAATAAATTTTGTTTTGAAAGGGATATTTCCTTTTTGAAGCCGACTCAAATCATTTGTCTTTATATTAAGCATCACAATTATTTATCGATCTAATCAGATTTGAGCTTGGGGAAAGCTCGACAGTAGCGTTTTTAATCCGTAACAATTCTTCTTCTTTAAGTGCCAATACGAGAGATTCCCCGCTTGGGCATGCAATAAAGAATCGCAAATCACACCCTGTTTGTTACCGATACTCTCAATTATTTAAAATCCCTGCTATGCCTGTGAAATCTTGAATATTTGTTGTGCCTAAAATGACATAACATATGACGCTCTACACAGTTGTCCATTGAGCCGGAATTTCCCCGGTGCGGTTAACTAAACAAGCATTTAAAAGGATTCCTTATGCCTGGGGGGGCGCCCTGTCCAATTGGATCGGATGGACGTGCGCTCTTTCGAAGTGCGTTGTCTCAAAAATATATTTAAAGCGGGAAACCGGTATGTCTTCATGCCCGATCTGGGTATTGTTGATTTTAAGGTCGGGATTATAATGCAGCTCATCAATGCCAAAATGGATATCGACTATGATATCGAGGAAAGGCAGGGTGAAAACTATGAGTATTAAAGCCGACTTCTTTGATTTATGGAAAGCCATGGGGGCAAATTTTTTTCTTTGCTATCTATCAGAAAATGATCATTGAAGTAAAGACATATTCTTCCTTCAGCTAAACAGGATTTTTCTGTTTTCTTGTGTAATTTCGCGCTTTCTGGTAATTACTCCCCCACAAAACAACAAAGAAAAAAATCCAGAGGTGAAAACATGATCAAATCTCTCAAAGGGACCCAGACGGAAAAGAACCTGCTCACGGCCTTCGCGGGCGAATCGCAGGCGCGCAACAGGTACACTTATTTTGCGAGCGCCGCCCGCAAAGCCGGCTACGAGCAGATCGCCGACATTTTCCTTGAGACAGCGGAAAACGAGAAAGAGCATGCCAAGGTGTTCTTCAAATATCTGGAGGGCGGCGAGGCCATGGTGACATCCTCTTATCCCGCCGGCATCATCGGCGACACCCTGACCAACCTCAGGGAGGCTGCTTCCGGGGAAAATATGGAATGGACGACAATATACGCGGAGTTCGCCCGGACGGCAAAAAAAGAGGGCTTCCCCAGAATCGCCAAATCGTTTGATGAAATCAGCAAGGTGGAAAGATTTCACGAGGCGAGGTACAGGAAGCTGATAGCCAACCTGTCCGGGAAGAGAGTTTTCAAAAAAGACGGGACTGTAAAATGGCACTGCCGCAATTGCGGCTATGTCCACGAGGGCGCTTCAGCCCCCAAGGTCTGCCCGGCATGTCTCCACCCCCAGGCATATTACGAGGTCCTGGCTGAAAACTTCTGATCTTTCCTTCAAAGTCGAACCGCGGGGCTGCCCGCCTTAAAAGGGCAGGCCGCCCCTTCTTCCATCCAAATACCCGACGTATATACCTTCCTTTGTTTCCGTCCCTTACCAGACAAATCAGGGAAAAATCAGATGCATCTTTTTCTAAATAGGGGCGGCCCTTATTTAAATTTACCTGAATTGTACTTACCTTTTACTGACTTGGATTTTCCCGGACTGCGATAAGCATTCCTTCTCTGCCAATTGATCACAATCATGCAGCCTGTACTGCGGTCAAGAATAAATCCATCCGCAGGACCACAGCCCTGCGGGAGAAAGGAGAGGGGAAATGAGAAAAAAGGCAATATTTTTTATCATCCAGGTGTTTCTTCTCATCCTGCTGGAATCCGTCTGCTCCGCCCGGTCCTGGTATGTCAAACCGTCGGGGAGGAACGGAGACGGGAGGTCGTATTACACGGCCTGGTCCGGCTTCGGGTCGATTATCTGGGCGAACGTCAACCCCGGCGACGTGCTCTATGTAGCCGGCGCTTTCACACAGACGCTCACCGTCGGCAAATCGGGCGCCGCAACGGGCCTGATCACGATCCGGGGCGATCTTTCGGGATACCCCGGGTCGATCGATGTCACGTCGGGGGACGCCGTCAATATGAATTACCGGTCGTATGTCGCGCTGGAGAGCCTCACCATCAACGGCTCGGGAGCGAACGGAATCTCCATGCAGCAGAGCGGCAATTGCGAAATCCGCAACTGCAAATTCTACAGGGTCGGCCGGGGCGGGGGCACGGTCTTCGGGATAGACGGGCGCTATTCCCAGGGCAATTACGTCTACAACTGCCGGATGACCGACGAGAAAGGGGCTTTCCCCGCCGCCGGAATCGTAACCGGTCTCGGCCTGCAGGGGAGCCTGGCGCCCTTCACGATCGACAAGTGCTATATCTACGGGATAGACGGAGACGGGATAACAACAGGCAATGACGCCGTGGTCTCCCGGTGCGAGATAGGCGGACTCACCAGCCTGGCCGCTCACGCCGACGGCATCGTTGTCCAGGGCTCCCGGGTGACCGTGCGGCAGAACAAGATCTATGACTGCACCCAGGCGGTCTACCCCAACTCTTTCGATTACGGACCGGGCGCGGTGAGCGCCTGCGATGATGTGACCATCGCCGACAATCTCATTTACCAGACGACTGCGATCGCCCACATGAACGCCATAAACTGCGACATCGAGACCGGCGGCGGGGCCACCATGAGGAGACTGAAAATCTACAACAACACAGTCGCCGGCGTCGACCAGTACGGCATCCAGGTCGGCAACAGGATCGCCGACGGCGCCGCCCTTGACGGGCTGGAAATGTACAACAACATCGTTGTCGATTGCGGCACTTACACTGCAACGGGCGATATCTCGGTCTCGATCGCCATCGCCGCCGGCGGGACGATCCCCAACCTGAAGATCGACTACAACCTGGTCGGAGAGTTCCAGCAGCCCAGGCCCTCCTACCGTTTCCAGGGTTCCGACCTGACCCAAGCTCAGATGCAGACGCTGGGATACGAACTGAACGGGAAAGAGGCGTACCCAATGTTTACAAGATATGTTTACCAGGCGAGCGGCAATGATTTCACCCTGCTCGCAGGCTCGCCGGCAATCGGGATGGCGCTGAACCTCGGCAGCCCTTACAGTTACGATATAACCGGCGCGGCGCGGTCAGCAAGCGGGCCCTGGGACGCCGGCTGCTGCGCATTCAAGGCCGGCTGCACTTTCACTCTGAACCCGTCATCGGCCTCCTATGACAGGTATGCGCATTACGGTTCGTTCCGGATCGCGACATCTTCCGGCTGCAAATGGAAAGCGGTTTCGAACAACTCCTGGATCAGGATAACTTCGCGCGCCTCGGGAACGGGAGCGGCAACAGTCCAATACTATATAACCCGGAATTACGGAGCGGCCCGCACCGGGACCATTTCCATCGACGGAGTCAAGTTCACGATAACTCAGGCGGGCAATTATAGCCGGTCAT
This sequence comes from uncultured Syntrophaceae bacterium, assembly GCA_964556675.1. Taxonomy (GTDB): domain Bacteria; phylum Desulfobacterota; class Syntrophia; order Syntrophales; family UBA4778; genus JBDKTK01. Next base: position 6,340 of record CAZKYN010000065.1, on the reverse strand, counting down.
TTTGAACTAATACCGGCGGACTGGTTTTGTTAATTTGCTGGGGAGGCGCTTCCTCGGGGACAGGCCTCCCCCGCCCTGCGGGAATATGAAAAAGACAGCTGTTTGTCTGGCGATGACAGCCGTACTGCTCTGCGGCATGGAAAAGTCCTGCGGGGCCTCTTCGTGGTATGTGCGGCCCGCGGCCTCGCCTGCGGCCAAATACGGAAGGTCAGACGGAAAATCATTTCAGAACGCCTGGCCGGGTTTCCGGTCCATCAACTGGACGAGGATCAGGCCCGGAGACAGTATTTACATCTGCGGCACATTCCACGAGAAACTCACGGCCGGGAAATCGGGCGCTTCCGGCGCCCCCATCACAATCCGCGGGGACCTGTCCGGAAATCCGGGCTCAATAGACGTGCAGGCGGGAGACGCGGTCAGCATGAATAACTTGTCCCATGTAGCCCTCGATGGCATCACTATCGAGAGGTCGGGGGCGAACGGCGTTTCGATGCAGGGGACAAAAAACTGCCGGGTGCGCAACTGCAGTTTCTACAGGGTCGGGCAGGCGGGCGGGACAGTCTTCGGCATCGACGGGCGGTACGCCCAGGGCGTCCAGGTTTATAATTGCAGGATGACAAACGAGAAGGGTCCGTTCCGGGGCTCCGGTATCATAACCGGCCAGGGGCTGCAGGGCATTCTTCTGCCGTCGATAATCGAGAAATGCCTCATCCGCGGCATCGAGACCGACGGGATTGTCCCCGGCAACGACACCGTGGTCGCCTGCTGCGAGATCAGCGGCCTAACCGACCTGCGCACCCATGCCGACGGCATAGCCGTCCAGGGCTCCCGGGTCACAATCAGGCAGAACATAATTTACTCCTGCACCCAGGCCGTCTATCCCAACTCCTTCGATTTCGGCCCCAATGCGGCCAGCATCTGCGACGACGTGACGATCTGCAGCAACCTGATTTTCCAGACCCGTGCCATCCCCCACATGAATGCCGTCAATTGCGATATCGAAACCGGCGGCCGGTCCTCGATGAAGCGGCTCAAAATTTATAACAACACGATCGCCGCAGTGGACCAGTACGGCATAAACGTGGGAGACCGGGGCAACGGCGGAGACAGGCTGCAGGGACTCGAGATTATGAACAACCTGGTCGTCGACTGCGGCTCGTTCAGCTCGAAAGGGGGCATATCCATATCTTTCAAGGGGACCGCAGGTCCGAAGATCGACTATAACCTCGTCGTGAGCCACAGGCAGAAAAAGCCCGGCTACAATTTCCAGGGCGCGGCCCGCTCCCAGGCGCAAATGAAAGCGCTCGGGTTCGAACAGCACGGGCAAGAGAACTATCCGGTAAACGCCTTGTTCCTGAAATACGACTACCAGGCATCCGGCAATGATTTCCGGCTGCGGCCGGGCTCGCCGGCGATCGGTATGGGCCTGAACCTTGGAAGTCTCTACAGTTACGACCTCAAAGGATCGGCGCGCGCCGCCGAAGGCCCCTGGGACGCGGGATGCTTCAGCGCCCCGCAGGACTTGACGCGCACCCTCGCCATTGCCCGTATGAATGAACCACAGGCGCATTGAACCTACCTTCATTTCCATCCCGTCTTCCCTGTTTCGCTGAAAAAAAATCAGCAATAATCGAAACTCAAATGAGAAATACCCGTATTTCAAATACCTGAAATTGTACTTACCTTTGTACACGCGACTGCCCGGAATCTAATCCCGGACGAGACCCTCTCTCCGCCAATATACCCTTTGAGTGCAGTCTGGGGGTTAATAACAGGAAAGGAGGCAAACATTATGCGCAGAACCGTTTCAAATCTTTTGGCGGCATTGCTTATTTGTTCCGTTTTTTTCATTCCCTTTGAGCAGGCCTTTTCCTGCGATTTTGCGAACCTGACCGCGAAGATCGGTCGTGGTTTCGGCGACAACATGAACCGGTATGCCTGGGCCATGAGCGTATTCAAGGGAAAACTCTATGTAGGCACATGGAACGCTCAGCTCGATTACCTGGCGCTCTTCCAGCTGATCCAGTCCGGCCGGCTCCCCAGCAATCCCCTTGAGGCGATCGGCGTCGTGAAGTCGGAAGGCGCCGAAATCTGGCGCTATGACGGGAATCTGAAATGGACAAAAGTCTACAAGGCGGCGCCGGCAGATGCGGGATTCCGGATAATGCTTGAATACAAAGGGCAGCTTTACACCGGGACCCTCAACAGCACGACAGGCGCATCACTTTACAGGAGCAAGAACGGCTCTATCTGGGAGAAACTCGGCGGCGGGCCGCTTTCAAACCCGGATAATACATCCATCAGGACGCTTATTGAATACAAAGGTCTGCTTTATGTGGGGACCGAGAACAACAAGACCGGCGGCGAATTGTGGGCATACAACGGCGTGAACTGGCGTTCCAAAAAAATATTCGCGGACCCCTCTGTGGCCGAACTGTGCGAATTCAAAGGAAAGCTCTATATGGGCACATGGAATTTCAACGACACATTCCATTTCTATGAGAGCCCGGACGGATGCAATTTCACCGATGTGACGCCCGTTTTCCCGGGGAGCGCCGGCCTGCATAACCTCGGCGTGATGAAGCTGATTGTCTTCCAGAAACAGTTCTATCTGGGGACCGTCAATTACGAGGACGGGTTCACCCTGTTGAGGACAAAGACCCCGGGCGCTCCGAACAGCTGGGAAGTAATCACCACGAACGGTTTCAACGATAAGGACAACTCGTACACCTGGTCCATGCTGGAACACAAGGGGACGCTTTACCTGGGCACATTCAACAGCGGGATATACGGCGGGATTTATGCGCCGATCTTCCTGCCCCTGGACGGCCGCGCCCAGCTCTGGGCCTCCAACCACGGCAATGACTGGGTAAAGCTGGTCAACGACGGGTTCGACAGGTTCAATTACGGGTTCCGGAACATGGTTGTTTACAAAGGCCGGATCGTTATCGGGACCGCATCGGACTTCCTCATCCCCGACCCGGCGCACATTGACCTTAATGCCTTCAAGTCGGCGCTTTCCGGCCTGCTGGGGAAGGACATCGATTTGACCTCCATGACGCAGGTTATGGGCGAGGTCAATTCGTTCATCCAGAAGAACCCGAACTGGATCGGGACGGAAATCTGGATATCTGAGTGGTAGCCATATTACCGGAGGTTGAGGCACGGCTTCAACCTCCCCTCTTGATCAACAAAAAAGAACATAAATCCAATCCACAAGGAGTCTGAACATGAAAAAAATGATGCTTGCTGTTGCAGCAGCCCTGTCGATACTGCTCCTCACCTTTCCGCTGGGGGCCGCGGACAACAAGGAGGCGCCCGCGATACCTTCCATCGAGATGAGCCATGTCGTTACAGCCACAGCGAAGGTGGCGGCAGTCGACCAGGAGAAGCGCACAGTCACTCTGCAGGGTCCGGAAAAGAACGTAACCGTTAAAGTCGAAGACTGGGTGGACCTGGAAAAAATAAAATCGGGAGACACAGTGGACGTAATTTATTACGAGTCCGTCTCCGCCCGGGTTTATAAAAAACAGGAAGAGCAGCGTTCGTCGCACCTTCAGAAGATCCAGTATAAAAAAGGGTCTGCTTCCGGCCCGCAGACCGAGACCGCTGCCGCCCGCGATATCGAGATCAGCGGCACGGTTCAATCGATTGATGCCCGAAACAACATCGTCGTAATCGAAGACCCGGCCGGAAACCTGAAAGCCCACAAGCTGAAGGACCCCAAAAACCTGGAGAAAATGGAAGAGGGGGACAGTATTGCCGTCGACTTTTTACAGGCAATCGCCGTCTCCGTCGAGAAGGCCCGGAAGACCGATTAAGCATTCTCTTGTTTAAGCGAAAAAATATCTCGTCAAGGAGAGTGAAATGAAAAAGTCAACACTCGTAATCTTTACGGCGGCAATATGTTTATTCGTCGCCTCCCTCGGGCTGCAAGCCGCAGAGTACAAGGAGCAGCCCCGTTCCGAGCCTAAGACGCCTCCAATCGAGACGAGCCGTCTTGTCACGGCCACGGCAACCGTCGAGGCGGTTGACCTGGCTAACCGGACAGTGACCCTCAAAGGGCCGAACAGGACCGTAACGGTCAAGGTCGGCGAAGAGGTGAAAAACCTCCCCCAGATAAAGCCGGGGGATATCGTCAATATAGTTTACTCTGAGTCCCTCATGGCCCAGATTTATAAGAAGGGCGAAACGCCGCCCCCTTCGGGAATCCAAGCAAAACAGTACAGCGAAGGAGCCGCGCCGGGTCAAATGCCGGGCGGCACAGTCGCCCGCAGCATCCAGATGACCGAAACAGTGCAGTCGATCGACAAGGCGAAAAATCTTGTCGTGCTCAAGGCGCCTGACGGAAGTCTCGATGTCCATCAGGTGAAGGACCCCAAAAACCTCGACAAAGTTGAGGTGGGCGACACGGTATTAATCACACTGACGCAGGCCGTCGCCGTTTCCGTCGAGAAGGCTTCGGGAAAATAGGTCAGGCTTCATTTACCGGCGGTCCACAGTAAACCGCCCCTGCTTCGTTTGGAAAGCAGGGGCGGTCTATGTTTCATTCGAAGGTGTTGGAGGGAATTACTTCTGCTGATAGACTTGGAGATTCGATTTAACACTTTTCACTCCCGGGGTCTTCTGGGCGATATCGACAATTTGTTTCTCGGCAGCCTTGTTTGCGACCTTACCGGAGAGTGTCACATCCCCGTTTTTAACATCGACATTGACGTTTCCTATGCTCAGCGCCGGGTTGGCCTGGATGCCTTTCTCGATCTGCGCCTTCATGGCGCTGTCGCTTGCGGCCTGTCCGATCGCCATCCCTGTAAAGACCATCAATGTGGAAATGACAAAAAGCGCCAATACTAAATTTTTTCTCATCGGCATTCCTCCTTTTCCATTTTTCAAATGAATTTACATTTTTCCACGCTTTGCATCCATAATGGCATGACTGATTTATTGGCGTGCTGCGGCTGAAATGATCTCAGGGAAATGCCTGCAGACGCACATAGGACTGATCCCTTGGTGACCGGAATTGCCTTTAAAGAGGGACAACGCCCAACTCCGGGTGACAGTGAGCAGAAAAATTCAGGAGGTCTCCCGTGACTTCTCCACGTCCGGAGTGTAGGCCTTTCCCATTTGCTTGATGTAATCGGTCCAGGAACGCGCAATTGCATTGAATTGCTCCTGCTGCAGACGAGGGAAATCGGCAGTCGCGCCGGTCCCGGTCTGCTGCGGGAGCGCTTCGCACATATTTCTGAAAAAGTCCTGGTACGCTCTCAAAAGTTTAGCGTATTCCATCCAGACGTTGACGACCTTCAAGTACGTATTGAAGCCCTGGGCCATAAGTTCGAATCCGCTGCGCGAAAAAAGATCAAGTTCTTTTTGAGTGGAACTGTTCATGATTCAATCCTCCTGTTTATTCTTATTAGACTCTTATTGGATCTCATAGGGGGGACCGCCCCCGATTATTGTCCTGATAATACCCGCCGGGTGTGGGTTGCGATCATCAGTTCCTCATTGGTGGGGATGATCCAGGCGCGCACGCGGCTGCTTTCCTTGGTGATGCGCGGGCCGCCCCCCGAGTTGGCTTTTTCGTCGAGTTCGACTCCGAGCCATTGGGCTCCGCGGCAGACCCGTTCCCGGACCGGCGCCGCGTTTTCGCCGATGCCCCCGGTGAAGACAAGCGCATCAAGGCCGCCAAGCGCAGCGGCGAGAGATCCCAGCTCTCTTGTTATCCGGTATACAAAGAGTTCCACTGCTTCGGCAGCGCGGGGATCGCTGCTTTCAAGAAGCGTCCTCATGTCGTTGGAAATACCCGAGACGCCCAGCAGGCCCGATTCATTGTAGATCATACGTTCTATCTGCCGTGAGTCCATTCCGCAAATGTCCATCAGGTAGAGCATCACGCCCGGATCAAGGGTGCCGCAGCGGGTCCCCATGATAAGGCCGTCCAGGCCGGTTAAGCCGAGCGTGCAGGCGATGCTTTTCAGCCCGCTCACGGCGCACATGCTCGCCCCGCTGCCGAGGTGCGCGACGACTGTCCTTCCCTTCGCCGCATCCGGGTCATACTCCGGCAGGACCGAGGCGATATATTCATACGACAGGCCGTGGAAGCCATAGCGGCGCAGGCCCCTCTCGGTATATTGCCGGGGCAGGCCAAAGGCCTGGGCAACTTCCGGGATGGTCGTGTGAAAGGAAGTGTCGAAGCAGGCCACCTGCGGGATTCCGGGCCTCCTTTCCGCAATGATGCGGATGGCGGCAAGGTTGTGGGGCTGGTGCAGGGGCACCAGGGGCACGTATTTTTCCAGTTCCTCCAAAACCCTGGAGTCGATAATGGCGGGAGCAGTGAATC
>CAZKYN010000064.1:0-14314 GCA_964556675.1 uncultured Syntrophaceae bacterium | reverse complement strand
TTACGGCGGCAAGTCCCGTGACGGCGAGAATATTCAGCAGGCTGACGAGGCGGAGCTGCCGGGCGGGGCTGAACACTATCATCAGCAGCGCCAGTGCGCAGGCCAGGGCAAGCAGCATCCTGACCGTCATAGCCCTGATTTTGCCGAAAAGGTCGGGCTCATACATTTCGAAATAGAAGAACATCGCCTGGATGAGGGCGGCGAAAATCAGGACCTGCGCCACGAACACCGGCCGGTCCGGCACAGGAGGTGAGAATATCCAGATCATGGAAATGAGCACGAGACCTTCCAGGAAGAACAATCCTATCCGGCGCGCGGGCACATATGTTTTGAATATATTTACGACCATCTCTTCAGGGTTTTTCCTTTCCGATATTTTTTTTATAACTGTATCCGTAATAGCTCTGCGAACCGAAATAGCGTTTCTGCAGGCTTTCGGAGCGGAACTTGAGGTCGTTGAGGATCACCCCTATTATTTTCTCCTGCGGGAGGTTGCCGATGGCCTGCCGCACCGTCTCCCTCGGGGTTACTCCGGACCTGATCACCACGAGTATCGAATCCACAAACGAGCTGAGGAGCAGGGGATCGGAAGTCTCCAGTATCGGGGGCGAATCGATGATTATGAACCGGTCGGGGTATCTGGATTTCATTTGCAGGAGCAGTTCCGACATCCTCTGCGAGCCGGCGAGTTCGCCCGAATTGGGGAGAGGCTCGCCTGCGGGCACTACGGTCAGCTTTACCCGTCCGGTCTTGACGAAGATGTCGTTTGCCCCCGCGAGACCCGACAGGTAATCCGTCAGACCCGTCCCATTGCGCAGTCCGAAATACCTGCACAGGACGGGGTTGCGCAGGTCGGCTTCCACGAGCAGCGCGTACCTGTTAAGGTCACGGGAGATCATCGAGGCGAGGTTTGCGGCGATAAGGGATTTACCTTCTCCAGCGGTCGCGCTCGTCACGAGAATGCTCCGGACCGCGTCATTTCTGCGGAACAGCTCGGCCCGGATTTTTCTGAACTGTTCGGCAAAAATGGAATCGAGCGACGCGGAGGTGAACATTTCGCCGACTACTTTCAGCTGTTCCCTGCAGGCCTTGTCGATATGATCCGGAATGTTCATCTATTCATCTCCTGAAGACGGTGTAATAGCGCGGCTGCTGCGGGCTCGGATTCCGGCCGGGGAGCTGTTTTGCCGGTGCCGGCATTGAAGTCTTACGGGACCACGACCACATCGCCGGGCTGCAGCTCGAAATCTGACCCGGTCTCTATTAATTTCTTGTAATTGATTATCTTTTTTTCTTCCCGCCCCTCCTGACTCCTGATGAGCACGATCCTCTTCTGGTCGGCCCATTCCGTGAATCCGCCGCATAAGGGGATCACCTGGAGCAGGCTGCCCCTGCTGCGCAGCCTGTGCATGCCGGGGGTGCGAACCTGTCCCGTGACAAAGACTTTGAAATTATTGTGCTCGGTGACGATTACGGTCACAATGGGGTCGTCTATGTACTGCCGCAGCCTGTCTGTGATCTCGTTTTTGAGTTCGACGGGCGTCTTGCCGGCGGCCTGGATATCGTCGAGCAGCGGCAGGGAAATCTTGCCGTCGACGCGAACGGGAACTATCCTGCTGATAGCGTCCTCGCGCCAGACGTGAATATTGAGCATATCTTCGGGGCCTATCCGGTATTCGCTGGAACTCCTTTTCTGCGAGCCGGCCGGAGGGGCGGGGAAGAGGACAAGCGCCAGCGCCAGGGCCAAAAGCCTGAAAGCCGATAAGCCTTTGACCGATCTGGAGCTTTTAGGGCGTATGCCGGGTACTGTCTCAGGAGCAGGAATAATGAGGTGTCCCATAAGCTTTCATACCTCGCGCGAGTAATCATTTTTGCCCTGCGTAGTTAGCCAAAACATGAGCAGATTTTTAAATGAATTACCTTCCGGGGTATATCCGGTAGGCACTGATTTTTTCCGTTCAGAACGATTAAAATTAAGGGTACAAAGGATTGTAAATTCTTAATCCTGAGTAGAAGCCGGTAATGCAATGGTTAATGCTCTTTTAGTCAAAAGGTTAGGAGACCGTCATCAGACTGCCTCAGTCCCGAGGTTAGGTGCAGACTCGAGGTCGTCATAATATTTCAGATACCATCCCACGAATCTGCGGAGGCCCTCCTCAATGCCGGTCTGCGGCCGGAAGCCGAAATCGCGCATCAGGCCGTCCACGTCGGCACATGTTTCGGGCACATCGCCCGGCTGATGGGGAAGGAAATTCTTCTTAGCCTGCCTCCCGAGACAGCTCTCCAGGACGCCGATGAACCGCAGCAGTTCGACGGGCTTATTGTTGCCGATATTGTAAATCCTGTAGGGGGCAAAGCTGGATCCCGGATCAGGGCCTATTCCGGTCCAGGCCGCGTCGGGCAGGGGAGGGTTGAACAGGACGCGCGTGACCCCCTCGACTATGTCGTCGATGTAAGTGAAATCCCGCTTCATTTTCCCGAAGTTATAGATGTCGATCGGAGTCCCCTCCAGGATGGCCCTTGTGAAAATGAACGCAGCCATGTCGGGGCGCCCCCAGGGTCCGTAGACCGTAAAAAACCTCAGACCCGTGCAGGGCAGGCCGTAAAGGGAAGAATATGAATGGGCCATCAGCTCGTTGGCCTTCTTGGTGGCGGCGTAGAGGCTGACCGGGTGGTCGACATTGTGGCGTACGGAAAACGGCATATCCCTATTAGCCCCGTACACCGAACTGGATGAGGCGAAGACAAGATGGCGTACATTGTTGGCCCGGCAGCCTTCGAGGACGTTCAGGAATCCGGTTATATTGCTTTCCGTATAGGAATGGGGGTTTACAAGGGAATACCTGACGCCCGCCTGGGCCGCAAGGTTCAGGACGAGTTCGAAGCGCTCTTCCGCGAATAGTTCTTCGATGGGCGCCCTGTCCTGGAGACTGAGGCGCATGAACCTGAACCGGCCGTAGCGCCTGAGTACTGAAAGGCGTGATTCCTTCAGGCTGATATCGTAGTAATTGTTCATGTTATCGAGGCCCAATACTGCATGGCCGTGCTCCAGAAGGTTCCTGGCGCAGTGAAATCCTATGAATCCGGCGGCCCCGGTGACGAGAATGGTTTGCATGGGTAAGTACCGTAGTATGCGCGAAAACAATATCCCATATTCCATTGGATGAATTCGGGGCCGGTATATTGATGATTTTAGGTAGGGGTTAGGAAGAGGGAGGGCAAGGAGGGCTGGTTCGGCTTTGTTGATGACTTTTTTTGACGCACGCATAAGCGCATTGCGATACGCCCATACAGCTGCAATCAAAAATCTCGATCGATGATCAGCTTTCGAGATTCAACTCGAATACCTGCTCAAGCTCCGGCTTGCCCCAGTGAGCCCCTTTTTTTTCGCTGACGAGCCGGAAGCCGGCGTCTTCGTAAATACGGCGGGCCGGGTGCAGACCTTCGAAAGTAGTCAGAAACACCTTATTGAACCCTTTCTCCCTGCAGAAGTCGACGGCCGCGCCGACGAGGCGTTTGCCGATACCCAGGCACTGGAATTCGGAGGCGACGATCAGGAACCTCAGCCGCGCGCCTTCCTTTTCGGCCCTGCTGCCGTCGACGGCAACCGACCCGATTACGCTGCTGCCGTGCTCGGCCGTCCAGAACCCGTCATGGGCAGGATTGAAACCCATGAGGAGGCCGGAAAGCTCCCTGGCCACCATTGCCTCAAAGAATATGCCGAACCCGTGATTACGGCTGTAATACGAGGCATGCATTTCGGTTATTCTCCCGATCGCACCGGGAGTGTAATGTTCAAGCCCTGATTTCAGAGTGACCATTCGCGCGCGGCTCCTGGAGAGGTATGCGGAGTAGTTTCAGGAACTTGTTATATTATAATTCGGGCGTGACAGGAAAGGCAAAAAAGGCTTTGAAGCCATCGCGGGACCGGAACACTTGGAAATTCAAAAGCATGGAGATTGAGGCCGCTGCCATGTGGATAAGCGCAATTACCGGATATTGAACATACCGGCTGTAGTTTCCCTTGACTGCCCCGGCAATGCCTTCTCGTGTGGCAATTCCGATTTGGGCGCAGCATTCCGATCAGGAAAGGGAGCGTGAAAAAGGCCGTCCAGAGCCGGCCGTAGCCGAATTTGCCGCCCGCGGGGTCCCCGCCGGGACCCCGATATTCCCCGGTATCCCCAGTATTAAGAGTCAGCTAATCACAGGCGATAAGGGGATAACAGCCATCTGCGCAAGAGGGCGCTCATTGGATCCCCATCCGGCCGGCCAGTTCCTCGAACTCCCGCGACAGTTCCGGCAGGGTCGGGAGGCCCAGCCCTTTCAATTCATTCTGGACTTTCCTGGCGGCCTCCGAGTTCAGGTCGTCCTTGAACCTTTTAACGACCTCCTCAGCGGACCCGTACTCCTCATGGTATCTCTTCTTGGTGTTTTCCGTAGAATGCTTGGCGTCTTCCAGCTTTTTCTTTGCCGCCTCGCTGTGGTATCTGTCGGCCGAAGCCTTCAGGACCGGGTCAAAAGCCTTGCTGTCAAGAAACCGCAGGAGTTCCTCCCGGGCATTCTTTTTTTCCGCCATATCAATATCCTCCCTGCATTTTTTAAAAATATAAATGAGCGCCGCAGCGGGCGGCAATCGGGGAAGCCCTGATTCCAGGAAGAGTTTATTATTAATTTGGCGTTCGTAGAAGTGTTTTGGTTAAAAATCTCATGAAAGCATTATTCCTGTTGACTTTCATGGTGAACCGCATACAATTGTTTGGGAAAAATAAGTATCGTTTGGTTGAAAGTGTGTCTGTGAAGCGCGTTTTAAATCTGTTGATCCTCTTGCTGCTTTCGCCCGGGGTCCTTACCGCTGCGGAGATGACCCTGCGCAACGCCCCCGTTCAGCTCTGTTTCAGCCCCCGCGGCGGGTGCACTTCGGAAATAATGCGGGAAATTGAAGCGGCACGATCGGAGATACTGGTCCAGGCATATTCGTTCACCTCCGCGCCTATCGCCAAATCGCTTCTCGATGCGCATAAGAGGGGGATCAGGGTCGCGGCTATCCTGGACAAAAGCCAGAAAAAAGAAAGGTACACATCCGCGACCTTCCTGTCGAACGCGGGGATGCCGGTCCTGATAGATTCGGCCCATGCAATTGCGCATAACAAGATCATCATCATCGACCGGGAGGTCGTCATTACCGGCTCCTTTAATTTCACCAAAGCGGCGGAGGAAAAGAACGCCGAAAACCTGCTCATCATCAGGTCCAGGGAACTGGCGGCGAAATACATAGCCAACTGGAACGAGCACAGGAGTCACTCCGAGCCGTATGAAAGGCGTTTCTGAACGCCCGCCTGGAAATCCCGCCTGTAAATTGCGCCTGCGAATAACTTTGACATGGAGGCCCATGTGGAATAAAGAGTGCAGGATAAATCAAGCACAACTGGAGGTTAAACATGGTCAAATTTATCGGCAGGCTGGCGCTTATCCTGGTCCTCCTTGTCCCCGGACTCGTCCTTGCAGCCACTCCGGAAGAATCGCTCAAATCAGCTTTCCCCAACGTGGAATTCGAGAAGATGAACAAGACTCCGATCGAGGGCGTCTATGAGGTCATAACTCCCCGGGGGATTCTCTATTACGCCCCCAAGGCGCAATGCATTATTGCGGGAGAGATCATCACAAAACAGGGGGTCAACCTGACCCAGGCGAAGGAATTGGAACTGCTCGCCGCGAGGGCGAAAGATGTCCCCTTGGATAAGGCACTTAAGATCGGCAGCGGGAAAAACACGATTGTCGAATTCACCGATATTGACTGCCAGTACTGCCGCGCCGCCTCCCAGTTCCTTGCGAAAGAGAAGAATATCACCAGGTATATATTCTTCGTCTCCCTGACGGGGAACCCGCAGACGCTGACCAAGACGAAGTATGTCTTGGGCGCTCCGGACAGGGCCAGGGCTTACGAAGATGCCATGACGGGAAAACTCGACGATATGAAATTCAGCGCAGCCAATTCGCCTGATGAGGAAAAACTGCTGCAGGTCCATAAAGCGATAGGGCAGAAGGTAAACCCGCCGGGCACGCCCTTCTTCCTGGTTAACGGCAAGCCGGTAATGGGCGCCAACATGCCGGAAATCAAAAGCCTGCTTCAGGAAAATCAGAAATAGATCCGGACCCGGTCAGGATCCAAAAGGCGGCCTTAATTTACTATCTGCGGGTATGACCCGCGGCCGCCTTTGTTTTACGATATGAGGGAAGGCCCGCAGCCGCTTTTTATTTTAATGTAGTCAACTCCCGCCTGACCCAATATCCCGGCAATCGATTCCGCATCGAGTGAGACTTCTTTCAGAATGGAAACGGCCCCGGCGAAATCCAGCCTGTCAAAATCCTTTTGCAGGGGGGTTATGATCAGTCCCCCGAGCTCCACCGCCGCCGGGCTGACCGCAATTCTTTTTTCGCCCTCCAGGTAGAAACAATCGGGCCGGAATTTCCGGCGGGGAAAGATCATTATTTTCAATCCGCCCTGTTCCTTCCGGGCAATTATGTTGAGGAGGGGCTCGGGGATGCCCGTTTCACCGGAAGCGCCGTCGTGATGCAACGCGGCTATCACCTTCGCTGTTGCATTCTTTGCCTGATTTAATGTGGGGGCAGTCACAACTACGACGCCCCTCCCGGCCGTCCCGGCAACGCGGATTTCCGCGCTTTTCGATTTGAACAGCGGCGGGTAACACTCGAAATGCTCGCTTTCAATGGGGAGCTCACCGCAAGGGCATGCCTGGAAGTGCAGGTGGTCGGGAGCGGAAGCCCCGCACTTCGGGCCGTTATAGAATATCGAGAAGCCGGGGCCGACGTCCTCAGCCAGCATTAAGAACCTGTCGAGATGTTCCATTATCCCCTGCGGACGGTGGTCGATGCAGGCGATCGTGAAATGCATTTTGAAAATAGGGTATGGATTGCACAGGGCCAGGTAATCGCCCCTGTATAAAATTCCTTTTTGCCCGGAGGGAAGGTTTCCTTCGCAGAGAAAGCATTTGCGCTCTTCCACCGATCGGCGGTCCACTTTTGCCAGGGTGCTGCCGATCCTGCCTGGATTGCACTGCAGCACGATCCGGCCGGCGCCCGGGGCGGAAAGAGTCCGCTTCTGCCGCTCTCCGATAAGGGAGTAGTTGTTTCGCAGCTCTTTCCAGTCATTCTTCTGCCCGGCAAGCAGCCGCTCCAGCATGCCGCTGAGCCCCTCTCCTCCCTCGTATATTTCAAAAATCCTGCCGGCGAACGGTAACGTATTCATCGGGCTCCGCGGTCCCGGTTGAGTTTGATACGGGCCTGGATCTCAATGGTCCTGACGCTGTCCTTGTAAAGGTCATTTCTGCCGGCGTCCGCAAATGACAGGCCCGAATCGGAATTGCCTTCCCAACGCCGGCATAGGTACAATGGATCAAAAATCCTGCCGATCCGGAATTCGCGGCAAATCCTGAGGCAGACGGCGTAGTCCTCGCCATAGCTTACGTTGGGAAAGCAGAATTTTCGGATGACGGAGGTCCTGAAGGCGCGCGGCGCTCCGAGCCCGTTTACCCTCAGGGCGTTGTTGTGGCCGTTGTCATCGGTCCATTCGCTATGGTCTATAATTCCCGGTGGGATTTCCTCCAGGGCCGGGTTGACGAGTTTATAGGAGCCGATCACCATGGCGTAGCCGCCCGCACGGAAGGCATCGATTATCCTCTGAAGGGTGTTCCCGTCTATATAAATATCATCCGAATCGAGCTGGACCGCATACCTGCCGCACTCGGGCGAAAACAGGGCCTCGTTCCAGCACCCCCCTATGCCGAGGTCCCGCCTTGAGGGTATGATGTGCTTCACCCGCGTATTTCCGGACAGGCGGGAGACGGCTTCTGTCGTGCCGTCCGTCGAATGATTGTCGACGACCAGGATATTGAAGGGGAAATCCGTCTGCTGGGCGAGTGCGCTGCGGATTGCATCCCCGATGGTTGCGGCCCTGTTTCGGACGGGTATTATGACGCTCGCCTCCACGGGGAAATCGACGCCGTCGTCAGGCGGCGTTGCACTGACGGGCTCCAGGTAAGCCCCGATTCTGCGCAGGTGGTCCGTAAAAACTGCTTCCATCTCGACCTGCGCCCTCCTGTTTCGCGGGTCGACATAGGCGAACAGGTCGATCCCGGAATCGCAGCCCGATACAGCGTACAGGGGTTCCCGCAGATGGAACAGATTATTTCTTTCAGAAAGCCTGAGCCGCAGGTCGTAAAACCCTGCATAGCCGGTATCCCGGAGAGGACCCCCGGACTCCAGGGCCGTCTTGACAGCCGCCGTGTCCAGAAGGATCATCCTGCCGAAATCGAATCCCTCCCTCACGCTGCCGGGCTGGTAATCGATCAACCCGTGCCGGGCCGGCCCGTGTTTGTCGTTTTTATCTTCCAGCAGGAAATCGGAGTAGACAAGACCGGCGCCCGTTGCTCCGGCGGTTTCCAGCAGACGCTCGAGGCACCTGTAGCCCGGCTTTATCGGCCCGTTCTGAGCGACAAGGATGTACGGGGAGGCCGTTTCCGCACACGCTGCCTTCAGGGCTCGTCCGCTGGTCAGGCCTTCTTGGATGTTCCCGCCATGCTGATCCGGCGCGACTTCGTCTGCACGCCCCCCGCCAAGGCAAAGAATGCCTTCCACCAGGCCGGAAGCCTGGAAATAGTTCAGAAGTTCCGGGCCGAGCCCGGATGTGAAAACGGTTATGGGTTTCATCTGTCGTCAATCCGTACGCGCTGGAAGTATCCCATTCCCCTGCGAAAATCAATACCATGATAAAATCCCGGTTTGATATCGGCTTTCCGGTCTGGTAAGTAAGTCGCATGGAAAAGAAGAAGGCGATTTTCGGCATCGGCCAGTGTTCGCTTGACTGCTTGGGCCTGATAAAACAATACCCTCCGGCGGACAGCAAATGCGAATTCACGTCAATGGCGGTCCAGGGGGGAGGGCCTGCTGCGACCGCCCTTGTGGCCCTTTCGCGGTGGGGCCTGCAGTGCTCGATATGCGGGGTGACGGGCGACGACATGTTCGGCCGGATGATCCGGGAATCGCTCGCTGGGGATAAGGTTGATATCGGGAATCTGCTCGTCAGAAAAGGCTGCTCTTCCCAGTATGCATTCATCGCAGCGGAACCGGAGAGTTCCCGGCGGACGATTTTCTGGCAGCGCCCGGGGGGAACTCCCCTTGGTCCCGGTGAAATAGACCGGGATAAACTGTGCCGGTCAAGCCTCCTTCACACCGACGGGCTGTATGTGGAGGCTTCCCTGCATGCGGCTGAAATAGCCAGGAAAAGGGGCATACCGGTTTCCGTGGATGCGGGAACGATGAGAGAGGGCACCCTCGATCTCGCCCGCCTCAGCGATTATTTTATCGCTTCAGAAAATTTCGCCCGGCAGTTGACGGGATGCGACGACCCGGAAGGGGCCTGCTGCGCAATAGCGGAGCTCGGTCCCAGGCTCGCAGCCGTAACATTGGGGGCCCGGGGCTGCGTGGCATTTGACGGCCGGGATATGATCAGGATGCCTGCTTATCGGGTAAAGGCCGTTGACACCACGGGATGCGGGGACGTGTTCCACGCCGGGTTCATATATGGCGTCCTCGACGGCTTGGATATGGCGATGAGCCTGGACCTGGGCGCCTGGGCGGCGGCAGGGGCGGCAACGAAGCCGGGCGGAAGGTCGGGCATCCCGTCACGGGAGGCGCTCAGGCGGCACATTGTAAAACAGCGGGGCAGGCGATCATAGGGGAGCATGGAGCAAACCCCTGGATTTAAAAACGTTCGCTTTACCCCAGACCTTTCTTTGACCGGATATCTTTCGCATCTTTTTCCAGGTGACATCGCTTGTATTTGACGCCGCTTCCGCACCAGCAAAGGTCGTTGCGGGACGGCACGACCTTTTTCTCCTGTGCGCCTGACAGGAACTTCACTATGCGCTCAATCATGCTCATTTCATGAACCCTTTCCGTTTTGATTCCTTGCAGAAAAAAACCGCCAACACTCCAAGGTGCCGGCGGTTTCCGCTAAAGCCGTATTGGAATCATTAACTTATACGATCTCAGACAGTCGGGCAAGACTTTTTTCAATATGCCTTGAGATGGAAAAAAAATAGTGATAAAGCACAGCCAAAATTGCGACATCTCGTACGGAGCCTCAAAATATGTTACACAGGACCGCAGCCCTTCTGATTTCTACGGCAGTTGCCGCCGCTATTATAGTCTGGGCCCCCCAGTCGATTTCCCTGCCGTCGGCATTGCAGGCCGACCCTCGCAAGGAAGACTTGACCCGCATAGAATATCCAAGCGCGAATAAAATCAAATGGAGGCCCCACTTCATGAAGCCCGATGACAGGCTGGAGACGCTGTTCGGCGCTGATTGGGTGCACGTCGCGAAGTTTAACAGGATTGACAGGCACCACGCTTATCCGGGAATGACCATCAAGCGTCCGGAAAGGATTGCGGACGTCAAAAATTTTAACCCCATGCCGCTCTTCTATGAGCCAGCCCGGAACCATGCGAAATATATTTTGATCAGTGTCACCGAGCAGTGGCTTGCAGGTTACGAATATGGGAGGCTGAAATTATCCTTCCCGGCCGCTACCGGCACGGAGAAGAACCCTACGCCCCTTGGTCTGTTCAAAATAGACGCTCACGACAGGTGGCACACGTCGTCGCTTTACAAAGTGAAAGACTATGACGTGCAGTACCCGATGGATTACGCTCTGCGGTTCCATATACAAGACGGCGTCTCCTATTGGATCCATGCCCGCGACCTCCCCGGCCGGCCGGCCTCTCACGGCTGCATCGGCCTGCTTTGCGAACCGATGCAGAAGCGCACCTATGGGGCGCCCGATGCGCCCGTCATGGACGACGCGGCTGCGCTTTACAGGTGGGTAGTCGAATTCGAGGAAGGAGAAGGGCAGACGGAGTACGGGATTATCGAAAACGGGCCCGTTGTCGAGGTGACCGGGGATTTTCCCGTTTACGCCTCCAGGTAACCCGAATCGATTCTTTCACGGCACAGACTCGCTGTTGCAAGCAGCCGGGAAAGCATTCCTGATTTTCCCGCCGCATCGATGAGGTTGTCCAGGGCGGAGGGTATGTGTTCCAGGAAAGAGGCAAGGCCCTTTTTCAGCCCCAAAAACCCGTAGGCGCCCAGCGATTGCATGAGCCTCTGCGCTGAGGCGTCCCGGAATTTTTTTTCAAACACTTTCCAGTCCAGGCCGCTCCCCGAGATCATAAAATAATATTCCAGAAGCTCCTGGCGCTCTTCTCCGGCAAATTTGACGTAGGGGTCGTACAGCAGGGAACCGAGGTCGTAAAAAGGGCTGCCGGTCCGCATGCCCTGGAAGTCGATCAGATACACATCCGAACCGCAGACCATTATGTTTTGCGACTGGAAATCGCGGTGGACCAGGCAAGTGCGGGATTCGCCGAGCCGGCCGGCCAGGCCGGCCAGTTCGCTCTCCAGCTCTGCGGATTGCGCCGTTGCGGCGTCCATTCGGCAGAAACCCAAAAGAAAATTTTCCCGGAAATAATCTCTCTCCCACCTGTACAGCTCCGGCCCGAAGCCCGGCATAGTCTTGACATAAACCTGGCGGACGGGAAATGAATGCAATCTGCCGATCACGTCGAGGGACTTGCGGTACAGCGCACGGCGCATCTCCCACGGCGCATTGCGGAAAGACCAAAGGTCGGAGCCGCCGAGGTCCTGCATGACCGTGAGGTGAAGGTTTTCGTCGTCAGCCAGGATTTCCGGGACGGCGACGCCGATGCTCTTCAGGAAACGTGCGAGGGCCGCGTAATAATTGTTTTCCTCGCGATCGGGGCTGTAGTTCACAACAATCACGGCTTTGGCCCCGGCTTTGCCGCTGACGGAAGCTCGGTAGAAGTTGCGCTCGGAGCCCCTTCGCGACAGTGCTGTAATTTCCAGCTGATCTCCAGGCTTGAGCTCCAGGACCCGGCGGACAGCGACCGCTACTTCGTCATCTGTGAAGATCATTGCTGTCCTTCAGCTTTTGAAAATGTTCTCATTTTTTCATATTCTTCGAGAGAGCCGATATCGCACCAGCAGCCCTTGTCAAGGATGGTCCCGGTTACCCCCCGGGGCTCTTTTTCCAGCAATCTCACGAATGCCGGGACGACCGATTCTACGCGGTCCCTCACAAGATGGCGCAGGAACCGATTCTCGACGGTATAAATACCGGTAAACTGGCACCGGCGCGCGCCGCGGCGGCCCAGCATGTCGCGCATATCGCAAACGGCGCCGGAGGCGCCCAGCTCGACATTGAGCAGGTGCCCGAAGCTGCGCAGCGCAAGACATGCCTCGCCGCCGAGTTTTTCCCGGGCCTCCAGGAGCATGTCAAGCTTTAAGCTTGAGATGATGTCGCCGTTATAAACGATTATGGCCTCATCCTGTTCTATGAGGTCTTCAATATTTTTCAGACCGCCCGCGGTGTCGAGCAGGACCGGCTCGTGGCGGAAGAATATGGGGCGCCCCCGGTAGCGCCAATCGGGAAAGGCCGTCTGGTAGGCGCCGGGGCGATGGTGCGTGTTCACGATGAAACGCTCAATGCCCGCCGCGATGAGGTGGTCCATTGCGTATGTGATGATCGGGCGGCCGCCGACCTTGAGCAGCGGCTTGGGGGTATCTTCCGTAAGAGGGCGGAGACGCAGGCCGAGCCCGGCGCCCAGGATGAAAGCTGTTCTTATTTTGCCCATGATCAGAAACTTACCTTTCAACTGGAGAGTTACGCCGCCCATAGCCGGGGTCAATGCTGACGAGGGCTGGGACGATGAAACCGGGGACGGTGGAAACCACTATCCAGATAAAGAAGTTCCGGTAACCCATGGCCTCCTGGAGCCAGCCGCTGAACATGCCCGGCACCATCATGCCCAGCGCCATGAAACCAGTCGAGATAGCGTAAAAGACGGTCCGGTAATCTCCTTCGGAAATCATGATCATATACATGGTGTAAGCGGTAAACCCGAATCCGTACCCGAACTGCTCCACCGCTATTGCGCAATTGATCAATAAAAAGCTCTGCGGCATTGCCTGCGACAGGTAGACGAAAGCCAGGTCGGGCAGGTGCATGGCAAAGACCATCGGCCAGAGCCAGAATTTCAGACCTTTCCTGTAAATGGAATACCCCCCCAGGAGCCCGCCCGCGCAGAGCGCTATTATCCCGACCGTGCCGTAAGCGAAGCCCACCTCGCCAGTCGTCAATCCCAGGCCGCCGACAGCGCGGGGATCAAGCAGGAAAGGGGCGATCAGCTTGACAAGCTGGCTTTCGGCGAAGCGGTAAAACAAGAAGAAAGCCAGGACGGCAATGATGTCTTTTCTCTGGAAATAAAGCGAGATGATGCGCAGGTATTCGGAAAAGATGCCGCGGGACGAGTGAGGCGCAGCCATGTCCGTAACGGGTCGGGGCAGGACCAGGGAATGATACCCGAAAACGAGGGCGAACACGATGGCGCACGCGAAAAAGGAAAGGGACCAGGCCCGGACGATGCCTCCCGCATCCTCCATCGAGCCGGCCAGGACCACCAGACCGCCCTGGGCGGCAATAGTTGCAACCCGGTAAAAAAGGGTCCTGACGCCGACGAAGGCGGCTTGCAGGTCCTCCCTGAGCGCGAGCATGTAAAAGCCGTCCGCGGCTATATCGTGGGTAGCGGAACTGAACGCCATCAACCAGAAAAACGCGAGCGTGTACTGGAAGAAACGGTCTGCGGGGACCGTCAGGGCAATGCCCGCCAAAGACCCTCCGATAACGAGTTGCATCAGCAATATCCAGCCTCGCTTTCGTCCGAGCATTTCCACAAAGGGGCTCCAGAGGGGTTTGATAACCCACGGCAGGTACAGCCAGCTCGTGTAAAGGGCTATATCAGTGTTGGAAATCCCCAACCGCTTGTACATGACGACCGATATCGTCATGGCAATCACGTAAGGTATTCCTTCAGTGAAATAAAGAGAAGGGACCCACATCCAGGGGCTGCGCTCAGGGGCAGGGGATAGGGGCGGCGGGGATTGAGGGCGGGACGGCATATCCTTCTCAGGGCCGGTATTTCTGCCAACCTCAGAGCCGGCCATCAGTAAAGCTTTTCCAGGCCGGCGCCCTGAAAATAATGCCTGAGGATTTCCTCTGCGGAAAAGCCGCGGGAAGCCATGACGGCCGCGCCGATCTGGCACATGCCGACCCCGTGGCCCCAACCGGCGCCGTCCAGGGTATACCGCGAGGGGACGCCCGAGCCGTCTTTTTCAATGGAGACCGAAAAGGCGCTGCTCAACAGGTGTGTGGGCGAAAGC
>CAZKYN010000063.1:0-14441 GCA_964556675.1 uncultured Syntrophaceae bacterium | reverse complement strand
GGCGCGCGAGGACCGAGCAGCGGAGCGTACTGTGAGGGTACGTGAGCATGCGAGGGCCGTAGCGCAACGCAGCATATGGGCCTTTTTCAACAGCCTGTTATGGTATATCATATTTCCATGGACGACAGACAGCGCCATCATTGGGACGAATCTTTCGCGGCCGACCCGGAATTTTTCGGGACCGCTCCCAGCTATGCCGCCCGGCAGGCGCTCAGCTGTTTTCAAAAAGAAGGCGCGAAACGCATCCTTGATCTGGGGTCCGGACAGGGGCGCGATGCGCTTTTTTTTGCCCGGCACGGTCTTGACGTGGTCTGCCTGGATTACTCGCAAACGGCCATCGACCGGCTCCGTTCCAAGGCAGCCTCAGAGGGCCTGAAGGACAGGGTTGAAGCAGTCACCCGCGACCTTCGGCTTCCGCTCCCCTTTGAAGACGGCTCCGTCGAGGGCTGCTATTCGCACATGCTGTATTGCATGGATTTCACTTACGCCCAGATCGAAACACTTACAGGAGAAATCCATCGCGTCCTCAAACCGGGGGGCCTCAATATTCTGACGGTCCGCCAAACCGGCGACCCGCTCAACGGGAGGGGGACAGACCGCGGGGAAGGCCGTTTTGAGATGGACGGGTTTACGGTCCGATTCTTTGATAAGGAAATGATTGAGCGGCTTGCGGCGGGCTTTAACCTTCTGCGCCTGAGTGAATTCGAAGAGGGCGAACTGCCCCGAAAACTTTACCTTGCGGTCCTGAAAAAAAGTTCCTGACCCGTTTCTGTTGTGCTAACATTTTTATCCAGGAAAGCGCAGGAGGTCAGGAGAATGTCCAGGAAAATCCTTGTCGCCCTAGCCCTTATCGCCTTTTTCGCCATTGTTCTCTCAGGCTGCTGACCGGACCGCCAGTCGGGCAGGTCAGGCCCGGTTTCTTCATGCTCATCGTTCTCTCCCCCGGTATTCTCTCCCGCGAAGTGATGAGGAATATGAAAGAGGTTGTGGTTACCCCTGACCTCTAAATCCCCTCCCACAAAGGGAGAGGAAGAATATGGGAAAGGACTGATTATATGGAATGCAACCTGCTGATCGGCGGTGAAGCCGGAATGGGCCTGGCTACAATAGAGAACATCCTCGTCGACATCCTCTCTCGACTCAACTTCCATTTCTTTGCCACGAAGAATTACATGTCCAGGATCAGGGGCGGGCACAATTTCCACATGTTCCGGATAGCAGACCGCCAGGTAAACGCGTTGCGCGACAACACGTGGGAATTCATAATCGCCCTCGACGACAATACGGAAAGGCAGCACGGGAAGAACCTGACCGGGGGCGGCATTTTCGTTTCCCGGGCACAGGTGGACGAAATCGAAAACGCGGCAAAAGAGCAGTTCGGAGGTGTTGTCGAGAGCAATGCCGTTATCGCCGGGATTGCCCTGGCCGTGATCGGCTGCGGCATTGAGCATATTGTGAATTCCACGACAGACGCCAAACTGCTGGAGAGGCTCCGGGCCGGCGCGCAGTTCGCGCAGAAATGGGGCATCCGCGGCCGCTTCCCCGTGAACCCCCGGGCAAATCCCGTCCATTACAAGTTCGACGCCAACCAGGCCCTGGCGCTCGGGGCCATCCTCGGCGGCTGTCAGTTCATGTCGTCGTACCCGATGACTCCTGCGACATCGATAATGATGTATTTCACCAGGGCGGCGCAGGACCTGCCCGTGCATTTCGAGCAGGCGGAGGATGAAATTTCCGCAATAAATATGGCGCTCGGCGCGTCATACGCCGGGTTGCGCTCAATGGTCGCCACCTCCGGCGGCGGCTTCGCCCTCATGCAGGAGGCCGTGTCACTGGCGGGGATGACAGAGACCCCCATAGTCATCATAGAAGCCCAGAGGCCCGGGCCGTCAACCGGCTTGCCGACCCGCACGGAACAGGGCGACCTCTTTTTCGTGCTCCACTCGGGGCACGGCGAATTCCCCCGCGCCATATTCGCCCCCGGCTCCATAGACGAGGCAATTGCGGTCGCATCCCTGAGCTTCGACCTGTCCGACAGGTACCAGGTCCCCGTTTTCATCCTCACCGACCAGTATTTCGCCGATTCCATCCAGATAGCCGAGGAGACCATCCCCGTCCGGATGCGCAGCCGCGAGTACAAGGCCTATGGTCCCGAATACAGGAGGTACAGAATCGACGAGAGCGGAATTTCCCCCCTCACCTATCCGGGACTGGGTAAGGCCAGGGTCCACGTGGATTCCGACGAGCACGACGAGGACGGCCGCATTACGGAAGATGTCGGCCTGCGCACGCGCATGGTCGATAAACGGATGAAAAAGCTCGAGTACCTGAAGCGCGACGCCCTGAAACCAACCCTGTTCGGGCCGGCGGACGCCGACACCTTCCTGATCTGCTGGGGCTCCAACAAACTGATTGTGAAAGAGGCGCTGGAGAGGCTCTCCGAAAAAGGAAGGATCGCGGCCGCCCTCCATTTCCGCCAGGTATACCCGCTCACCGCCGGAATGATATCCGAATACAACCTCAGTTCAAAGAGCCTCATCGGAATCGAAAACAATTCCACCGGGCAGTTCTGTCAGCTTATCAAACGGGAACTCGGCCTCGACATCCCGGGCCGGATATTGAAATACGACGGCGCCTGCTTCACGGTGGACGAGATATGCAGGGCTGCGGAAAAGATTATGGAGGAACGCAGATGATAACTCCCCAGGACACCGCATGGTGCCCCGGTTGCGGCAATTTCGGCATTGCCAATACCCTTAACGAACTGATCGGGGAGCTTCCCGTTCCCCGGGAAAAAATCGTGTTCACCTCCGGTATAGGTCAAGCCGCCAAGCTGCCCCATTACCTTGCGGACGTGAATTATTTCAACGGCCTGCACGGCCGGGCCCTGCCGCCCGCGGTCGGGATCAAACTGGCCCGCCCCGACCTGACCGTTATAGCAATCTCCGGTGACGGCTGCAATTACGGCGAGGGAGGAAACCATTTCATCCACACTATCCGCAGGAACCTGGATATCACTATTCTGACCTGCGACAACAAGGTTTACGGACTCACCAAGGGCCAGAGCGCCCCTACCACGGACGTCGGCGTGCGCAACAACCTGGACCCGGGCGGCAACCCCAACGCCCCCCTGAACCCGCTGACGCTGGCGATAGCCGCGGGCGCGCCTTTTGTCGCCCGAGCCTTCTCCGCAGACATGCCCCATCTAAAGGATGTGGTCCGCAGCGCAATCCTTTTCAAAGGCACTTCCGTCGTGGACATCTTCCAGCCCTGTGTGAGCTTCAACAAGATAAACACTTATGCTTTCTACAGACAGCGCGTTTACAAGGTGGAACCGAACCGGGACCGCTACGAGGCTATGAGGACGGCGGATATCTGGGGGGAAAAGATCCCAATCGGGATTATTTACCGGGACGATACGCGGCAGTCCCGCCGCGAAGAGCGTCTGCTTTTCCGGAACCCCGTCCCGGAAGAGGCCATAACCCGCATGCTGCAGATGGAACACGCCGGTATGAGGTGAAAGCATTGATGGAGGCCGGCTAGTGAAAGAGCGCCTGGACTTGCCTGCGTACCCGGGAGAGGTGAGGAATTACCAGCGGCAGACGGTGGAGCCGGGCAAAGTCGAAGTTGTTGTAAAGATGAGCATGGCTTCGGACTTGAAAATAATAGAAGACGCGCCGAACTCTTTCACCCTGAAATCCCTGTCCGATTCATTGCGGGTCGAGGGCGAACCCGCCAAGTCATTCCGCGGAGCGGACCTGCCGGTCAGGATGAACCTCGATGTTTCTGAAGGCGAATCCCTGCTGGATGCGGAGTCGCTTGTGTACTGCTGCCGCGAGGACCTCTGCTTTATCAAGAGGATCATGCTGAAAGTGCCGGTTTCGGCGCGAAAGGGCAACGGCATCGACAGGATCACGCTGGAACTGCCCATTACTTATTAAAGGAGAAGTTTTTTGAACGGCAAACTGATGGAAAAGATCGGGCAGAGGCTCCGGTCGGGCATGCAGGACGCCAACATGAAGGACCGGCCTTTTGTCACAGTAAGTTATGCCCAGAGCCTTGACGGAAGCATCGCGGAATCCCATGATCACCCCCTCGCGCTCAGCGGTGAGCAGTCCCGGTCTCTCACACATTCCCTCAGGGCCGCCCATAATGCAATACTGGTAGGAATCGGGACGGTCCTGGCCGATGACCCGGCTCTGACCGTGCGTTACTCGTCCGGGGAAAACCCCCAGCCGGTGATCCTGGACAGCCGCCTGCGTTTCCCCCTGTTCTCCCGCATGCTCGATCGCCCCGCCCGGCCGCCATGGATATTTACCCTGCCGGAGGCAGATACAGCCAGGATGCACAGCCTGGAGAACACCGGGGCCAGGATCTTTAGCATGGCCCATTCGGGCTCCGTGTCCAACGGCAAACTCGAGATATGCCAGGTGCTGGCCAGGCTCAACGAGTTCGGCATCAGGTCGGTCCTTGTCGAAGGCGGGGCGCAGGTGATCACGAGCTTCCTCGCGTCCAGGTCCATCGACCAATTTGTGATTACCATAGCCCCCGTGCTAATCGGGGGGGTCAGGGCCTTTGAGACGGGGTGGAACAGGCACTCCGTGAAGCTGCCCAGGCTCATCGATGTCCACCAGGAGATCCTGGGAGGGGACGTGATCGTAATCGGGACACCTTCCTGGGCCTGAGCGAAAAAATCATGAAGCGGCATTCCCTTTATTTCACAGGCGTCCGCAAAGTGGAGATCCGGGAGGAAGACCCGGACGAGGCCGCCGGCCGGCTCCTGGTCGCGACCCGGGCCAGCGCCATCAGCCCGGGCACGGAAAACCTGATATTCCGGGGGGAAGCTCCCGCCGGCATGGTCCTCGACAGCGCGCTAGGCGCCCTGCCCGGCAGATTCGAGTACCCCTTCAAGTACGGCTACGCCTGCGCCGGGGCAGTGATAAGGGCCCCGGCGGGATTGCAGGAATGGGAAGGAATTAATGTGGTCTGCCTGCATCCTCACGAGACCATTTTCCATGCAGAACCGGAGGAACTGATACCCATCCCCCCGAAAATTTCCCCGGAGAGGGCCTGCCTCCTGCCTTTCATGGAGACCGCCGTGAACCTGGCCCTTGACGGCGCTCCGCTCGTGGGCGAAGAGGTCGCCGTATTCGGGCAAGGCATGATAGGGCTGCTCCTCACCTCTGTCCTTTCCCGGTTTCCCCTTGCGCGGCTCGCAACTATCGAGCCGTCTACGCGGCGCCGCGCGGAATCCCTGCGCCTCGGGGCGACATTGAGCAGCCATCCTTCGGAATACCGCGCTGAGGCGGCCGACCTCGTTTACGAGCTCTCCGGGAGGCCGGAAACGCTTGAGGCCGCAATCTCCTCAACCGGATTCGGCGGGAGGATCGTGATCGGCTCCTGGTACGGCACGAGGGAGGGCTATACGGGGCTCGGGGGCGAGTTCCACCGCAGGAGGATACAAATCGTCTCGAGCCAGGTGAGCAGCCTGGCGCCGGCGCTCACCGGCCGGTGGTCGAACCGGCGCCGCATCGCCCAGGCATGGCATTTTCTGAAGACAACGGACACGGACCGGCTTGTCACACACCGGATCCCCTTTCACAATGCGGAGCAGGCATACAGTGTCCTGGACGATCCAGGCGCGGCAATCGGGGTCATTCTTACCTATTAACCACAAATAAGGGGAGGCCCACATGTACGAGGTCGGTTTGAAGAGGCATTTCATAGCGAGGCATTACATCCCGGACGGCCCGCCCGGCGAGCGCGAGCCGCATTCCCACGATTACCTGGTGGAGGCAAGACTGGAAGGCGAAGGCCTTGACAGGAAAGGCTATGTTTTCGACATCGTCGAGCTCAAGCACGCGATGGATGCATCCCTGGGCAAATACCAGGACCAGTTCCTGAATAACCTGCCGGACCTCCAGGGCGTGAATCCCAGCATGGAAAATCTGGCCCGGGTGCTTTGCAACGACATAAAAGGCCGGATCAGGCCCGGCAACCTGAAGTCCATGGAGATCAAGATCTGGGAAAGCCCGACCGCCTGGGCGGCGTTCCGGCTGGAGAATTCCGCGCTGGAAGCATGAGCAAAATCGATATAACAAGCGGAACACCCACTCACATCTTTGCCTTTTTAACAAACGGGCCGGGAAAGTTCTGAACTGAGAGATTTGAGATTTTTTCGGGATACCATTCTTAAATGAGCGCAGCGGCCGCAAATCAAACTGTTTGAGCCTGCAGGGCGAGTTTTTGATTTGCAGCGGAGCGATTTAGAATGGTCGAAAAAAGATCACGAGCAGGAAGACGCTTTCCCGGCCCGGTCAGCCCTTATCTTTATGCGAATAGCATTTCTTCTTTACGGCAGCATCGAGATGAATTCCGGCGGGTTCCTCTACGACAGGAAACTTGTCGAACACCTCCGGAAAGACGGAGATCATGTCCGAGTATTCCCCCTGCCGTGGCTGGGCTATTCCCGCTCAATCCGCGGATGCGGGAAAATCGCCCGCAAGCTGGTCCCGGAACTTGAATCATTCAGGCCCGGCCTGGTGCTGCAGGACGAGCTGGCTCATCCCCTCCTGCTGTTCCTGAACCGCCGGTTGCGGAAAATGAATGTCCCCCTGATCGCCATTGTGCACCACCTGCTGTGCAGCGAAGAGCAGCCGCTCCGGGCGAAATTGCCGGCCGCCCTCTTTGAAGCTCTATACCTCACCGGTGTGGACGGGCTGGTCCTCAACAGTACGTCCACCCTGGAATCCGTTCGGAAACTCCGAGTCGCTTCGGGAAAGCCTTGCATTATCTCGCCGCCGGGTTGCGACCGCCTGCGCGAAGGTTTTGATGCGGAATTCACCAGGCGTAAATGTATCGCCCCCGGGCCCCTGAGGATTGTTTTCGGGGCTAACATCATTCCCCGCAAGGGGCTCCATACGGTAATAGCCGCCCTGAGGCTGCTGCCTGCCGGGAATTGGCGCCTGGCGGTTGCCGGGGAAAACGGGTTCGATCCCGCCTATGCCGCCCGGATGAAGAAGAGCGCGCAAAGCCTGGACGGCCGGGTGGATTTTCTGGGACACCTGAAGGAAGAACTGGCTGACCTGCTGCAGACAAGCCACGTTCTCGCAGTGCCGTCAAGCCACGAAGGCTACGGAATGATTTACGCCGAGGCGATGGGTTTCGGCCTGCCCGCTATAGGCTGCCGCCGCGGGGCGGCTTCGGAGATCATCGAACACGCACGGAACGGCTTTCTCATAATGCCGGGCGACCATGAAGGCCTCGCCCGGCATTTGCTCGCCCTTCATAATGACAGAGACATGCTCATCAAAATGAGCCTGGCGGCCCGCGAATCTTTTACCGCCCTGCCGCACTGGGAAGACGGCTTGCGGCGCATCCGCAGTTTTCTGCGGCAATTTGCCTGAGGCCTATGAGGTCCTCCTGATTTCCCGGGGCTCCACTTCCCTGCTGCGGAGCCGGGGGACCATCCAAAACAGGAAAACCAGAGCGGCTATCCCAACCAGGGCGTAAACGAGCCGCGAGAGCGCGGACATGTCGCCCAGGATCGCCGCCACGAGGTCAAACCGGAAAAATCCTACAAGGCCCCAGTTTATGCCGCCGATGATGATCAGGACTATTGCGACCCAATCGAGCCAATTCAATCTTTTCATAAAAGTATTCCTCCTTTAAAAATCTGGCTTGAGTATGTCGTGCCGGACCCGGCGCGGGCTATAGAGCCCATCCTGATTTTGTTTCTTGCAGGGCCTGATTTTCACATGGGGGAAACATTATCTAAATACATGGAATGATTGATGAACTTTGTTGTTATTTTTGCTCTTTTCCATTAGGATCGAAGGATGGGTGCAGTCCTGGACAAAATTCGGATCGGGATCAGCTCGTGCCTGCTGGGTGAAAAGGTCCGCTATGATGGGGGGCACAAGCTCGATACGTTCCTGCGCGACACACTCGGAAAGTATGTCGATTTCGTGCCGGTCTGCCCGGAATTCGAGGCGGGGCTCGGCGTCCCCCGCGAAGCCATGCATCTGGTCGGGGACAAAGGCTCAGTCCGCCTCGTGGGGATCAGGACGGGAGCCGATTTCACGAAAAAACTGACCAGCTGGGCATGCGGCCGCGTTTCCGAGCTGGAGCAAGAGGGTCTGAGCGGTTTTGTTTTCAAAAGCGGCTCCCCTTCGAGCGGCATGGAAAGAGTCCGCGTCTATACCGAAGCAGGGGCCTTCTCGAAGACGGGCACGGGGCTCTTTGCACGCATTTTCATGGAGCGGTTTCCCCTGCTCCCCGTGGAGGACGAGGGGCGTCTGCACGACCCCGACCTGCGGGAAAATTTCATCGAGAGGATTTTTGTCTACCAGCGCTGGCGCACCCGCGGAAGGGGGGCATCCGGCATCGTGGGTTTCCACACGCGGCACAAGCTCCTTATCCTCTCCCACAGCGAAACCATATACCGCGGACTCGGAAAACTCGTGGCCCGGGCCGGGACTATCCCTTCGGAGACCCTGGCGGAACAATATGAAAAGGGACTCATGGAGGCGCTGCGGCTCAAAGCGACACCGCGCAAGAACTCGAACGTCCTCGAACACATGCTCGGCTATTTCAAAGAAGATCTGTCCGGCGCGGAAAAACAAGAGCTTCTGGACATAATAGCCGATTACCGGCGGGGGTTCATACCGCTGGTCGTCCCCATAACTCTCCTGGCCCATTACGTCCGGAAATACGACAAGGAGTACCTGAAAGATCAAGTCTATTTGAATCCGCATCCATTGGAGCTGCAGCTGAGGAACCATGCCTGACGGCTGTTGAAAACCGCCCATATGGCGCGTTGCGATGTGTCTTATCGGGAAAGGAGTAGCATGGACAGAGGAACAATCGAAATCACCTGCCCCAATTGCGGGGCCAGGAACCGTGTCCCGCGCGAGCGTATGAGGGAGCATGCCCGGTGCGGTAAATGCCGTTCGCTTCTCCCCCTTGACATGGCGACCCCAATCGAGATAACTGATGCGAGTTTTGACCGGGAGGTGACAGGTTTCCCGGGGTCTTTCATGGTCGATTTCTACTCTCCACGGTGCGGGTACAGCCGGATGCTGGACCCGGTCATAGGAGAGCTGGCCGCCGAATACGCAGGCCGCATCAGGATAGGGAAGCTCAATGTAGAGGTGAACCGGGCGACGAGCGCCCGCTACGCCATCGAGGGGACGCCCACTCTCATCCTGTTCCGGCACGGAGCCTATGTCAAAAGGATTGTCGGTGTTATGGAGAAAAGGGACCTGGAGCGGGCCCTGGATTCGATACTGTAATGAAGCAATGTTCATCTCTTTGATTTGTATGGGCGACAAGCCGGCCGCCCCTTTTGAATGTACAATATGAATAATGCCGATCTCGTGCGCGACTCGTTTATTGCCGGTCTCAAGAAAGGCCTGAGCGGTTTCATCTGGATAATGAAAATCGTTATCCCAGTCTCTTTCCTTACCGCCCTGCTTGCCTGGAGCGGCCTCCTCAATATGATTGACTTTATCGTGCAGCCCGTGATGGGGCTGCTCTACCTGCCGGCCATGGCGGCCCTGCCGCTGATCATCGGGATGCTCGCCGGCATCTACGGCGGGATTGCGGCAATGGCCATCCTGCCCTTTACGCCCGGACAGATGATCCTCATGGCCAATTTCCTCCTGATAGCCCACAACATGATCCAGGAGGGCATTATCCAGAGCAAGTCCGGCCTGCCCGCTTTCCGGGCGACCGTCATCAGGATCGTAACCGCGTGCATAACAGTTATCATTCTGGCCCAGTTCCTCGATCTCGGGACAGCATCTCCAACTGCGTCCGGGCCAGGCCCCTCGGAAGCAGTCCCGTTTGCAGGCATGCTGAAGTCCTGGGCCCTGGAGACCGCCGGGCTGGCCATGAAAATTTTCCTGATAATCATGACCATCCTTAGCTCCCTGGAGGTAATAAAGGCGCTGGGCTGGATAAACACGGTCGTGAAATTCCTCTCGCCCTTTCTGCGGATAATGGGTCTCAGTGAAAAAGTCGGCCTGCTCTGGATCACGGCCGTTGTCTTCGGGCTTGCCTATGGCGGAGCGGTCATAGTGGAAGAGGCCCGGGCGGGGCACCTCGACAGCGAGGAGCTGGAGACTCTCCAGCTCTCCATAGGGATAAACCATTCCATGGTGGAAGACCCCTCCCTGTTCCTGTCCCTGGGGCTTTCGCCTTTCTGGTTATGGGTGCCGAGGACAATCATCGCCATAATCGCCGTAAGGATTATGACTTTCTGGAAGTCAGGCCGGAGGCGAGCGGCCCGGCCGGCTGCCTGAGCCCCCTTCCCCCCTGCCCCGAAGGACGCTTAGGTTTTTCCCTTAGGGCAAATTAAGATTTTTCGAACGGGAAAATCGTGGAAAACCTTATGGCTAGTTCATCCCCCATGTAATAAATATCCAACCGTAAGCTGATACGAACTCAATCCGATTTCTTTAGCCCCAGAAACCAGGACGAAAGCTCAGTGAGATTCTCAGGAATTGTTTCAGGCGTCAGCCCCCTTTTACTTTCCTCAGAAGGTCATCTGAATTTCTCCCAAGCATTCCGGCCGGGCAAGTTGTCTTTAACAGATTAATTTTGAATTTTTTCGAGGCAAGCCGATGAAAAGCAGCTCTGAGAGAAATGAAAAGTCCCTTAGCCTTATGACCTCTGAAGATGCATTAGACCTGCTGCGCGTAAACCAGTCCCTGCGGTCCGAGGTAATGGAGCGCAAGCGGATGGAAAAGCGCCTGAGGAAATACCAGAAGGAACTGCGCCTGCTCACATCAGAGCTGTCCCTGGCGGAGGAGAGAAAACGGCGCAATATCGCCTATGAGCTCCACGAGAAGCTGGGGCAGGGCCTGGCTATTTCCAAGATCAAGATGGGAGCCCTGATTCATAAGGCCGAAGGGAGCGGGTTCGAGCAGGAGATGAAAGATGTGTACAGGCTTATCGATGAGGCGATAACCGATGCCAGGCTGCTCACCAGGGAATTGAGCCCGCCGGTGCTCCATCAATTCGGTTTCCCTGCAGCCGTTGAATGGCTGGCCGAGGAACTCAAGGGCAAGTACGGCATCGAGATACAATTGCAGCAGGATATCCAGGAAAGGCTTAACCTCGACCTGGAGGTCATTCTTTTCCAGACGGCGCGCGAACTGCTTATCAATGTCGTCCGCCATGCAAAGGCCAGCCAGTGCAGGGTGTCCATAATCGAAAATCACAAATCTCTGAAACTGACCATTCAGGACAACGGCCGGGGTTTCGTTTACAAGCCCGGCAATACCCTGAAAGGGAACGGATACGGGCTTTTCGGGATAACAGAAAGGATCAAGCACCTGGGCGGTTGTTTCAAGATAGAGTCCCGGAAGGGCTCCGGCACCACGGTCTGCGTCATCGTGCCCAAATTCCGCCTGCGCAGGAGGATGCCCGGCTCCGGCGTCCTGGTCTGACCGGTTCAGGTCCCCTTTAATTTTTTACCGGCGTGCCAGGCCTGCGAGAACCTGGGGCCTATTTTCCAGTAGCCCTGGTCCTGCATGGAAAACAGGATGGGCTGCACCTTCATGAGATCAATGCCCCCTTGCTGCATGAATTCCTCGTCACAATACGTCTGGACGACCTCGCCGATAAATATGTCGTGCCTGGGGAAATCAACCGTCTTGACCAGCCGGCATTCCATATTGACGGGACATTCTTCGATCATGGGAGCATTCCCCAATTCGCCGTAGAAATTCCTGAAGAGGCTCCCCTTGTCGACTTCGCGCCCGGAAACCATCCCGCAGTAATCGGTGATCTCCACCATTGCGGCGGAAGGAAAATTGACGCTGAACGCGCCGTTCTCGCGAATGCCCGGATTCGTATAATGGTTTTTCGCCATCCCCAGGGAAACGCTCTGCAGGTCCATGATGCCCACGTGGGCTATGGTTATGTAATTCGGCCTGCCGCCGACGTTCGCCCCCACAAGGACCGTCGGCATCGGGTAAAGGCTGTTGACGGGCCCCAGTCTGATCTTCATCGGTCTGCTCCCCCCTCCGATTTTTTTCCGGCACAAAAGTATTACACTATTTGAAACGGGTATGCTATCCCTCAGTCGGATATGGAAGAGCAGGCATTTTCTCTGAAGAAATTCGGAAATGGTTCGTCCGGCATAGCCGTCGCGGGCCGAGCCGGGCGGCGCGATAATACGCTCGCGGTCCGTTATGAACTTTCCGGGAACTTGCAGGATATAGACATCCCCAGACGGAAGCAAAAGCCGTCCCGGTTAAAGGGCCTTTGGGAAAACACGTGCTTCGAGCTGTTCGTTGCCGCCAGGGGCTGCGACCCCTATTGGGAAATCAATATTTCACCTTCGGGCGATTGGAATGTTTTCCGGTTCGACCGCTATGGAGAGAAAAGGAATATTGCCGATCTGCGGGAGGAAACCGCGGTTGCCGCGCTGGTTTCCAGGACCGGCAGAAAGCCGGGATCGTTGTCGCTTATGTTTGAACTTAACCTGGACGGGCTGATCAGCGAAGACCAGCGCCTGGAGGTCGGCATCAGCGCCGTTATTAAATCAGAAGAGAAAAGTTACTGGGCTTTGATCCACTGCGGAGCGAAACCCGATTTCCACCGGAGGGACGGCTTTATTCTCGCACTGTAATGAAAAAGGGACGGTCCTCGTTTTCATGGCTGTCCCGGATGTCCGAATAAAAACCTTGATTTTTCGGGTTTGTTCAGATAAGGATTCCTCTCGCCTGGATAAAAAAAATGAGAAAAGCAAACATAAGCAACAATTTCTGGTGGTGGTGGAGGTGACATAGGCGCACAGGCTTGTCCTCTATCAGGCATAATTACCAGAACTAAAAACGGCCGTGGATGAGCCGAAATCCACGGCCGTTTTTTTTTTGCCGCAGAAGTTCGAAGGAAGGGTCGTAATCTCCAGGTTGGTTGAGCTTGGAATGATTTTAAGCGAGGTGACAATATGAAGAACAGATTTTTTTGCCTGGCAGCCTTTATCCTGCTGCTCGTCGCGTTTAATACTTTGCCGGTTTCCGCTCCAGCGGCCCAGATCAAGCTGACCTACGCCAACTTCCCCCCCGCGGCGACCTTCCCCTGCGTGCAGATGGAGCGCTGGGCAAAGGAACTGCAGAGGCTGACCAGCGGAAAGGTCGTCGTCCAGACATTTCCCGGCGGCACTCTTTTGAACGCCAAGAACATCTTCGACGGCGTCATCTCCGGGACTGCGGATATCGGCAATTTCGCCATGAGTTATCAGCCCGGCCGCTTCCCGGTGTCCGAAGCCGTTGACCTCCCCCTGGGGTTCAGGAACGCCAAGGTGGCAAGCCTTGTCCTTTTTGATCTCATAGAGAAATACAGGCCCAGGGAATTCGAAAAGGTGAAAGTCCTGACTGTATTCACGTGCCCGCCCGCGGACTTCATGACGATCCGTCCCGTCCGGTCGCTCAAGGACCTGAGGGGCCTGGAATTGCGCGCCTCGGGAACGGGGGCGGAAATATTGAAAAGGCTCGGGGCCGTACCTATAGCCATGCCCCAGTCGGAGACGCCGGAGGCCATCCAGAGGGGCGTCGTTAAAGGCATGGTCTCCTCGATGGAGATCCTCAAGGACTTCAATTTCGCCTCGTATTGCCCCTATTCAACGGACGCCAATTTGTTCGTGGTCTCCTTTGCCGTGGTCATGAACAGGAATAAATGGAATGCCCTGCCCGCCGACGTGAAGAAGGCCATCGAAGACTTGCGGATGGACCAGGCGATCTGGACGGGCAAATACGTGGACGATCACGTCAGTGAGGCGCTTGTCTGGTCAAAGCAGAAATACGGTCACCAGGTCATCCAGCTTCCGGCTGCGGACAAGGCGGAAATGAAGAGGCTCCTGCAGCCCATGGTGAAGGAATACATCTCCAAAGTCTCCGCCAGGGGCCTTCCGGGAGAGCAGATAATCAGCGATATCAACAAGCTGAAGGCGAGGTACGAGAAGAAATATAAATAAGCCCTTTCCTCCCGTAGAAAGAGCCAATAACTAAAAGTGTAAACGATGTACCTAAACTAATATGTAAACGATGTATCAGTTGCACAGAGAGGGGCTATCATAAAACCCTTCCGAAATCTCCCTCGCCCCTTGTGGGAGAGGGCCGGGGAGAGGGGGATTTGATTGCTGAGATAATAAGATCATAAATTGAAAGTGGAACTGAAATGAAATATCTCGACCTGTTCGATCTGATGCTCAACAAGACGGCGATGGTTGCGGGTGGCGCGGCTCTTATTGCAGTCATGCTCCTGGCAACAGGCAATGTTGCCTTGAGGATATTCGGCCTCCCCTTTACCGGGTCCTATGAAATCATCTCCTTCCTGGGGGCCATTGTGACGGCCGCGGCCCTCGGCTACAACCAGAGGAAGAAGGACCATATAATTGTCGATATCGTTTCAGACAAGTTTCCCGCCGG
>CAZKYN010000062.1:0-14605 GCA_964556675.1 uncultured Syntrophaceae bacterium | reverse complement strand
ATTGACGATGTCGACTACTTCGTCGAAGTGGACGGGGACGACCCGAAGTACCAGTGGATGTTCATCGCCGAGAAGGAAATAAAGCCGAATGACGTGCAGATGGCAATCGCGAAAAACTGCCTGTCCATCATGCGCGACGGCGACACCGTCCAGGTTGGAATCGGCGGCCTCCCCACGGCTGTTGTCATCGGCCTGCGGGATTCCGGCCTGAAGCACATCGGGATCCACAGCGAGATGATCGGCGAGTACGCCTTCACGCTCACCGAAGCGGGAGTAGCGGACAATACCCGGAAGAGCATCGACAAGGGAAGGTGCGGCTGGGCCTACATCATGCCCGTCGACACTCCACGCTACTACGAGTGGCTGCATCACAATCCCTACTTCGCCGGGTTCGATATCGGCTATACGAATAACCTGCTGACTATCGCCAGCATTGACAATTTCGTGGCCGTCAACAACTTCGCCCAGATGGACCTCCGGGGCCAGGATGCGGCGGGCAACGTCGGCGGACGCCCCATCTCCTCGACGGGCGGGCAGTTCCAGTTTAACGTGGGCGCCTCCATGGCCAAGGGAGGCAGGGGTATCCTCGCGGCAACGTCACGGGATGCGAAGGGGAAATCCCGCTTCGTCCCCATGCTCGACGCCGGAAGCGTCGTGGCGGTGCCCGATTGGCTCGTGACCTATGTCTGCACGGAATACGGCATTGTCAACATCCAGGGCTGCACGGATGCGGAGAAGGCAACGAAGCTGATCTCCATAGCCCACCCCGATGACAGGGAATGGCTGGCGAAGGAGGCCGTGGAAAAGCTGAGGATAAAGGTGAACCACTTCATGTTCAAGAGCGCTCCCGACCGCAGGTTCCCCTCGGCCGTCGAGATGAAGGACCATAAGTACGGCTTCCTGGATTGCGAAGTCCGTCCGAAGGAAATAGCCAAGTTCTCCGATTAGACCGGCTGGAGGCAACTGGCTGAAATGGGGGCAAGGTGTACGCACCTTGCCCCTTTTATTTCCAATCACATTTGAGGTAGCTGGTTTATTCCGAGTGCCGGAAGGAAAACGGAAAATCGTATTTTAAACAGAGCCGGACGAATGTTTCCAGGGAACCGTAATCACTCAGGATATTCTCCGTCTTTTTGTGATCAAGCCTTGTAAATCCCTTGAATTCCCGGTCAAGATAGCGTTCCATTTGCGGGATGATTCGTACTTCGCCGGTGTACGGCTGCCGGGAAAAGCACATCAGCAGAGGGGCCCCGTAAGCGCCGGCTCCCCATAAGGCATTCGCGAGGGAGAGGCTCTCCAGTTTTGTCAGGACATGGGCTGCGGCAATGATCGAGCCTCGGCAACAGGCCAGGAGAAGGTCATATTCGGAAACAAGGTTCCAGGTCGAACGATTTTCACCCCGGTCGGGCAGCGCCCACATATGACAAATCCCTTCCGGGTGATATCGTCGGAGGACATCGGCCTGGCCCGCGTCATGAATTGAACGCAATACGGTCTCAAGGTCATGGCCTTTTTCATCGGCTATGATAAAACTCCCGTCTTCCGCTGAACCATCAATCGAAATAATGAACACGTTGTCCATTGGTTTAATCCCCGACAGCTGACCCGTTGAATTCGACTTTTTAGCATAGATCCCGCCGAAAAGCGATTTGTTCAATGCCGGACAGCATCCCGGCTGCCGATGACACACTGAGCTGTCGAAGGCTTGCGAA
This sequence comes from uncultured Syntrophaceae bacterium, assembly GCA_964556675.1. Lineage (GTDB taxonomy): Bacteria > Desulfobacterota > Syntrophia > Syntrophales > UBA4778 > JBDKTK01. The sequence goes on along the minus strand of CAZKYN010000062.1, from coordinate 12,893 downwards.
TGAAAAATTTCCGGGAAGTTTAGATATCCTGAGGGGTCATGACGAGAACGGTTGTCCCCCGGCCGGGGACGGAACGGATTAAAAGCTGTCCGCCGATATGCCGCAGCCTTTCCCGGATGCCGTACAGCCCGAAGCCGCCTTTGGAATCGGGGTGCAATGTCTTCTTCATGTCAAAGCCCCTGCCGGTGTCGGCAACTTCGATGCAGAGGTTCCGGCCGTTTCTGTAAAATTTAACCGTAGCACTCCGGGCCCGGGCGTGCTTGACAATATTAGCCAGCAGTTCCCTGGTGGTCTGGAACAGGAGCACCTCGATCTCCCGGGTCAGGGATACTTCCTTCAGCCTGCTCTCGTAGCCGATTGCGAGTCCGTGCTTCCTTTGTGTTTCTTCCGATATCCATTCAAGGGCGTGGATCAATCCCAGTTCGTTCAGGACCGGCGGACTCAGTTCCGACATGATGGACCTCGCCTGGGAGATGCCCTCGGAGAGCAGCTCCTGCAGTTCGGCAAATACGGGCCTTGCTCTTTGAGGTATTTCGTTTTGAATAAGCTGCGTACGCAATTTCGCGGCCGCCAGCGTCTGCACAACGGAGTCATGCAGGTCGGTCGCGAAGTGCTGCCGGGACCTCTCTTCCGCAAGCAGGACTTCCAGCGCCATCGCCCTCAAGTTTTTCCGGGCGGATAGCAGCTTGTTTTCGCTGCGCTTCCTTTCCTCGATTTCGGTAAGCAGTTCCTTGTTCCTCTGAATGAGTTCTGCCGACCTGATCAGGTCTTTTTTTTCCAGCTCGTAATTGGCTTTCTTCAAGACATCTTCCAGCAGCTTGCGCTCGGAGATATCGAGGATTGTGAATGTTATCCCTTTATCCAGGTGTTGCGGATCAATCGGCATGGAGGACATCAGCACATCGATTAATTTCCCGCTCTTGCTGCACAGCTTTGTCTCAAGGGTGCCGATCCCTTTCGACTCGATCATTTCGTATTTCATTTTTCCCGCATGCTCGTACTCTTCATCGGATGGATAGACCATGCGGGCATTCCTGCCCAGGAGCTCATTGGCGGGATAGCCGAGCAATTCACAAAACCTGCTGTTGACTTCGGTAAAGATGCGGTTGACTGCGACGCCGATCCCGACAGGGGCCGAGTTGATGATGCTTTGAAGCTTTGCCTCTCTGTCGAGCAGGAGCTTTTCTGCCTGCTTGCGCTCAGTTATCTCCTTCTGCAGTTCGGCCGTGCGCTGCCCGAAACGCTCCTCGAGCCGGCTGAGCAGCAAATCTCTCTCGGCTATGGCCGCCTTGCGCGTGGTCATTTCCAGCAGGAGTTCCGAAATATTTCCAGCGCGCTTGTCGGGCACTTCTTTCATTCGGGTTAATATACCTGAATAATTTTATGAGTTTGGCTTCATATACTCCAAAAGTGCGCACTTCGATATAAGGGATATCCTTATTTTTGTCTGCGCCAAAACCTTAGAAATCCTGGAATTACGGGAGGTATAACCGAAGGCAGTCCCAGCTGCGGGGACGGCTGGCGTGGAAGTCGCAAAGAAAGGGGGTTGCCGGAATCCGGCCAACCCCCTTCCCTTTCGCCATATATGGCTGCTCTAATTTCTTCTATTCGATTATTTCCAGGGTGCTCCGTTTCGGTATTTTTGCCGAAGCGGCCGCCAGGATAATCCTCATCGCTTTGGCCGTTGCGCCCTGTTTGCCGATCACTTTCCCAAGGTCTTCTTTCGCGACCCGCAGTTCAATTATAAGTGAACTCTCGCCTTTAACTTCCCTGACATCGACTCTTTCAGGCTTGTCTACAAGGGACCTTGAAATAGTGGTGATAAGTTCCTTCATTTCCATCTCCTTTCAGTTTTCCATTCCGATTTCGATTGAGCCCAGGATACGAGTTTGCAACCAGATTGAGTTGACAAATCGCATTTGCTTCCGCCTTGTGTACAGCTGTTCTTAAGTGGTACGAAAAATCAGACTTCCGCCGAACCGAACAAGCTCGGGACGGCCCTCAGCGCCAGCCTTCGCAGCACTGATGGTTGCGCTCCCAGTTTCTCCAGTTCTTTTTCACTTGCCCGTAAGGGACATATCCATGCACCGGGCCGTAACGGTAACCGGCCGGGACGGCAAGAACCGGGCGGGGCACCCGCTTAATTTCCACAGGGTCCCACGGCCCGTTATAGTGTGGAGCGCTGAACCAGAGCCCCTGGTGCGGCCTGTACCAGCAGCCGCGATAAAAGAAGATATTCTCGTCCGCTTCGGGCGGGTAATATACGTAAGTATTGGGGATCACGGCCATGCCGGGAGGCCCGGGAAAGACCAGGTGGGGAAGCCCTATCTGAATCCGGACATTCTGGGCCCTGATCAGCGCGGGCGAAATGAGCATGAAGATCACGAACGTGCTCAGTGGTATGAAAGCGATCAGGATATAGTGTCTCATTGCGCTTCTCCTTTCAATGTCCCGGTCCTCAGGATAAAGCCTTGACCCGGGGTATACCTCATGAATGGACTCTTCGTCCGGGTAGTTCAAAAGATTCGCAACCAATTCCGAATAACTCCGATCCTTAAATAGAGCAAATTACGTGCTAGCAAGATTTCTGTTAAGATAAGCAAATGATTTTAAAGGTAATTCTGATCAGGAACCGGGGAGGCTCTTGCTGAAGGGGATCATTTCTGTATGGATTATCATGCAATACGGCCGTTCCGGGGTGTATGGATAAATGTACACGTGCCGGCCCGGCTGTCCTTCCTTATCGCTGTTTTTTGAAATCTTCCGGTTTCAGGTTGTATTTTTTGACAAGGTTGTGAAAATCGGCCCGGTATTTGCCTGCCATTTCCGCAGCCTTGCTCACATTGCCTTTCGTGAATTCGAGAAGACGCACCACGTATCCCTTTTTAAAATCCTCCACGGCTTCCCGGAAGGGCATAAGCGGTTCGGCTGACAGGTCCTTTGAGGGGAGGACGGAATCTTCACTTAAGACATCGTGCCGGGACAGGGCTATCGCCTGTTCGATGGTGTTCTCCAGCTCGCGGACATTTCCGGGCCAGTCATAAAGCATCAGCTTCTGTATTGCCATAGGCGAGAACCCTTTTACATGCTTTCTCATCCTCTTGCCGGTTTCCTTCAGAAAGTGCTCCGCCAGCAGAGGGATATCCTCTTTCCTTTCCCGCAGGGGCGGGAGGTCAACAGGCACCACGTGGATCCTGTAATACAGGTCCTCCCGGAAATTGCCGCTCTTCACCTCTGATTCGAGGTCCTTATTGGTCGCGACGATGACCCTCACGTCCACATGCACCGGCTTGCCGCTGCCGACCGGGTAGAATTGCTTCTCCTGGAGGGCCCTGAGGAGCTTTGCCTGGATCGAAAGGGACATATCCCCGATCTCATCCAGGAAGATTGTCCCCTTATCCGCCTGGGCGAACAGTCCCTCGTAGCTCCTTTTGGCATCGGTAAACGCACCCCTCTCATGGCCGAAGAGCTGGCTTTCCATGAGGGTCTCCGGAATGGCGGCGCAATTGATGGCCACGAAGGGCTGATCCCTTCGCTCGCTCGCGAGATGTATCGACCTGGCGATCACCTCCTTGCCCGTGCCGCTTTCTCCGGATATGTATACGGTTGAGTCGGTCCCGGCGACACGCGAAACGAGGTCCAGGACCGCCTGCATACTTTTGCTCCTGGCAACAATGTTCCTGAAATCATGCCTGTCCTTCAGCAGTCCCTCGAGCCTCCTCACCTCCGAGACAAGCCTCTGGTTTTCCAGGGCCTTTTCTATCTGCAGCAGCAGTTCCTCGGGATCGAATGGTTTGTTCAGAAAGTTGAAGGCGCCCTTCTTCGTTGCCTCGACGGCGCTTTCAATGCTGCCGTGGGCGGTCAGGATGATGATGGGCATGTAGGGGCTGATCGAATGCATTTCCTCCATTAATGTGATCCCGTCTTTATTGACCAGCTTGAGATCGACGATGGACAGAGAAAATGCCTGTTCCCTTACCCTGGCGATTGCTTCATCTTCGTTCAGGGCCGTCTCCACATCATAGCCTGCCAGCTCCAGCCTCATCCTGATTAACTTCAGGAAATTGCCGTCATCGTCCACAACCAGGAGCTTTTTGGATGGAACGGCCGTCATTTTAAAGCCCCTTCTTTCTCTCGTCGATGTCTATGTCGACTTGCTTGGACTTCTTTATGGTCCTGTTCAACGCCTCTATTTCCCTCTTTGCCCTTTCATTTTCATGCAGCAGGTTCTGCCGTTCGACAAGCATCCCGGTCAATACCCTGGCCTGGCCCGCATACCGGCTCTGGGGGAAGCTCCTCAGGAGCCTTTTAAACAGGTCAAGGGATTTCTGGAAGTCCCTTTTGGGGTACCCGTAATGGCAATATATCAACCCGGCATAGAAAACGGCCTCGTCTGCCGGAGGGGAATTGTCGCTCAAGGACATTACCTTCTGGGTCTCTTTCAGCGACCCGTCGTAATCCCCCTGGTCGAAGAGCGTCCGCGCCGCGCCCATGTGCTGCCCGGCGCTCCAGTGTTTATTTGCCTGTTTCAAACCCGCGCAACCGGCAAAAGACACTGCGATCAGCCCGGCAATACAATAATGAAAACACTTCCAGTTCCAGATTCGCTTTCTGCCCAAACCTTCCCTCCGTGTGCATTGATGATGTGTTTGACAATTGCCAATCCCAGTCCGGTTCCCTTTATCTTGTTGTAGCTTGTGATAGCCGACTGCTGAAACTTGTCGAAGATCGCTTCAAGGTGCGATTTCGGTATGCCGGGCCCGGTGTCTGCGACGGAAATCCTCAGACCGGTTTCCAGCGGCCGTGCCGAAACGGTTATGCGGCCGTCTTCCGGTGTGAATTTTACTGCGTTCCCGATCAGGTTCCGGAGCGCGCGGCCGATTTTTTCCCCATCCATTTTGATTCTCGGCAGGTCCGCAGGCACATCCGTGTTTATGGAGAGTTTTTTCGCTATCGCGAGCGGCTCCATTCCGGCGACCGCCTTATTGATAAGGGCTGCTATATCTGTTTCCTCGAGATTAAGGGTGATGACGCCCGCCTCCATCTTGGACAGGTCCAGCAGCGAATTGACCAGGTCGATCAGGTGGTTGCTCTCCTCATAGACGATTGTCAGGACCTCTCTTCTCTTTTCCTTATGCTCTTCCCCTATGCCCTTCAGCAAAAGATTGGTGCCCTCTTTTATGGAAGCCAGGGGCATGCGCAGCTCATGGGCCATCAGGGAAAAGAAGTTGGACTTGATCTTGTCCATTTCCTTCAGTTTGTCGCACATGACATTGAAATCCCGGGCCAGGTCCCGGATTTCCGGCGGAGAGGCCAACTCCAGCCCGCCGTCGAATTCTCCCCCGGCAACCTGCCTGGTCTTTTTTCTCATGGCGGACAGGGGCCCGGTAACGCTCCGGGTAATAAATATCGAAGTGATTATTCCCACCGTGAAAAAACCTGTCGCCATTATCAATGCCATATCGTAGGCCCGGGAGCCGGATTCCCCGAGCTCGCTGATCTTGTCGTACGTGACCTGCTCGGTATGGATTTTCAGGCTCCTCAGGTCCCATAGTATCCGGTCCAGAAGTTTTTCCTTGCTTTCCTCATAGCTGTCCTGAAGATACGGCTCTTTCCGCTCTATCAAGCCCACTTCCTCATCGACCGTCGATCTGTATTGCCCGTAATTTTCCTTTATCCTGGCCAGCAGATCCCTTTTTTGCGCCGTGTCCGCTATCGATACTGCTTCGCCGATCAGCTTGACAACGTCATCTCCGGCGAGCCTGAACTGGTTCAAGAGGTCTTTATCCATGGTAATGATGTATTTCCGTTCGTAGCGCGTCTGCGCGAGAAAGGAATCGGCAATCTTTTGCGCCATGCCGATCATGCGGTTGTCTATCCGGACGATCTCATTGGTGATCCCGCGGAAGTCGGCAAGCTGCGAAATGGCATAAAACCCGAAAGCGGCCGCGGGAATGAATATTGCGAGATAGCCGATAATTATGCGGGAAAAGATGGTCAGTCGCACGGGAAACAACCCTTCCTTTCACCGATCAGGCGGGTTGTTCCGGTTTGCCGGTATTTTGTTCATCTTGCTGCTTTGCATCACTTACGCAGTAAGTACATCCTTTACGGATTCATGTCAATTCAATGTGCATAAGGATTTGCTCAAATTCGCATTTTTGAATGACCGAGCAGAAGCGTGATTGACGGCCCGGCTGCCGGGTTTGTGATGTAAACTCAGTAATTTTTGAAATTTAATGAAAAGGGCCCCTCAGCCGGAGGAGCCCTTCTTGTCTTTTTTTCAACTATTGCGCTTTGATGCGGCGGACCAACTCATCGCCGGCATCGAAGGCCTGGAGGTTTATCGGCAGCAGGTGCGGCGCGAGGCGGATCGCAATCGCCCTTTTGAAATCATCCCTGTTGAAGGGGACTACCCCAAGACCTCCGAGCGCTCCGAGCACCACGATATTGGCCAGAATGGGGTTGCCGAGGGCCAGCGCCCGTTCCGTGGCGTCCACAAAATAAGAAGCGGAGACAACAGATTTTACTGCGTCCCGCAACTCGTCGACGGGAGGATAGTCCAGTTCACCCTTGATGACCCCCACGGGATAGACCGGATGGGTGTTGGTCAGCAACACGGTTTCGGGATTTCCATAACCTGCAAGGACGCGGACGGCTTCCGCCGGATCCAGCGAGACGATCACGTCTGCCCTGCCCTTCGGTATCTGGGGGCTGGAGACTGCCTTGCCGGAAATGCGGACATGGCTCATGACGGAGCCGCCCCGCTGCGACGCCCCGAATGTCTCGCCTATCGTGACGAGGCAGCCTTTTGCGGCCATCATGCCGCCAAGCAGCCGGGACGCCAGGACGTTGCCCTGGCCGCCGACTCCCGTGATAATGACATTATAAGGATCTTTCGCAAGAGTACGTCCTGTCATGATCAGCAAACCTCCTTCTTGGATATGGCCCCGGCGGGACAGATATCGGCGCAAACCCCGCATCCGGCGCAGATGATTTCATCGACGCGGCTGACTTTCTTCTCCCGGTCCCAGATGAGGCCCGGACAGCCGAAAATCCTCGTGCACAGGCGGTTGCAGCCGCAGTTGTCGCCGCGGCAGCGCGCTTCGTCAACCTTGACTTCGTACTTCTTTTTCCCGCGCTTCTCCGGGCTCAGCGCACAGGCCTGTTTGAGGACCAGCACCTTGGCGCCCTCGGCATATTCCAGCAGGTGGTCCAGTTTTTTCTGTGTGCTTTCCAGGTCGAAAGGATCGCTCGTTTCCACCTTTGCGCCCATGGCCCGGCACAGCTTCTCCATGTCGAGCGCCGGCGCCTCCTCCCCCAGCACGTTGTTGGGCGAGCCGGGATGGGGCTGGAAACCCGTCATGGCCGTCCCGCGGTTATCAAGCAGGATAACTGTAATGGGAGAACGCTGGTGGATGGCGTTGGCCAGGGCGGGCATGGCGGCATGGATGAATGTGGAGTCGCCGCACACTGTAAGTACCGGCTGGTCCATGCCGAACTGCTTGAGTTTGCCGAACCCGCCGGCCACTCCGCTGCCGGAACCCATGCAGTGGAGCGTCTTGACCGTATTGAACCCGGCGGGGAACATGCCCATGACATAACAGCCGATGTCGCCGCAGACGAACCCGTTGCGGCCGTCCAGCTGCAGGGCATTGTGTATGGACCAGTATGAGGCGCGGTGGGGGCATCCCGGGCAGAAGGTCATTCCCCGCACCGGCGCATAGCGGCCGGCAAGGGATTTCAGATCTTCCGCGAGCGCGTCGGGGATCGTTTCCAGCTTCACTCCGCAGAGACTTGAGAGTGCCGCCATCACGAGGTCCGGATTGAGTTCGCCTACAGAGGGGATATGCCCGGACTTCTTGCCGTAAAATTTCCTGGCGCCGATCTCGTCGAACGATTCTGCGGCGATCACCTTCACGTGGTCCTCCAATGTCGGCGCCACCTCTTCAACAAAAAGTATATTTTTAGCCGCGGCAAGGTGTTTTGTCACGAGCTTGCGCGGAAGCGGCCAAGTGGTGGCGAGCTTGAGGATGCCCACCCTGTCTCCCAGTCCCAGTATCTCCACGGCTTCGCGGCTGTAAAGCGAGCAAATGCTGCTCGTGACGATCAGCCATTCCGGCTCTGCAGGCCCCTGATATGTGTTGAACGGACAGGTCTCGAACATCTCCTCGGCTTTTTTCATCTTCTCCTGCTGGGGGCCGTGCTGCAACTCCGGGGCCGCAAGTATCATGCTGACCACCGGCCCGTTGACCGGGTCCAGCAAAGGTCCGCTATACGAGAACTTCGCCCGGGCAGCCGTCGTGTCGGGAAGCGGGCCGAACTTCACGTTGCCGCTGGCATGGGACATGCGCGTGACGCTCCGGAGCATGACTATATTTCCGATCTTCTCGGACAGATCGTATGCCCAGGCCACTATGTCCTTGGCTTCCTGGAAATCGCCGGGCTCGATGAGCGGTATCTCGAGGAGGCGCGCAAAAAGCCGCGACTCGCCCTCATTGACGCTGGAAAGGGCGCCCGGGTCGTCGCATGTCACCAGCAGGATGCCGCCGCGGGTGCCGGAGCTTGCCAGGTGAAGGAGGAAATCGGAGGCCACATTGACTCCGTTCTGCTTCATTACGCACATGGAGCGCAGCCCGGCGAAGGAGGCTGCCGCCGCTACCTCTGTCGCCACCTTTTCATTGGTCGACCACTCGACATACATGTTTCGCTCTTTGGCTATTTTGGAAAAGCTCTCGATGATTTCCGACGAAGGCGTGCCGGGGTAACCGGCTGCAACGTTTATGCCCGCCTCCAGGGCGCCCCTGACGATCGCCTCGTTGCCCATCAGGAGGTGCTGAATATTTTTACCCTCTTCGATCAGGAATGACATTCGGGCGACTCCTTTCCATTATTCAGAATCCGTTCGATTATATCGGGGTCAAGGCGCAGGCAGGCCCTGCCTTCCTCCCCGTTAAGCCTGCCGGTTTCGCGGCAGCGCAGGACGCCTCGCTTCTTTTTGTTTCCCGCCGCCCAGACCAGGTGTTTGAGGTTTTCCTCCGGCATTTCGTCCAGTTCAACATAGCCGAGCCGCCGGGCCTCGCGGACAAGCTCTGCGCCGCGCTCGGACCGGACGATAAGCGTGTTCATTTCCGGCCGGCCCTCAAGCACGCCGACGGAGATGTCGGCAAACTCGGAGGTCATGTCCGGGCAGTACCCGCAGGATTCCGGGACCAGCGGGCGGATTTCATCCAGGGGAAACTCCCGCTTCCCGTCTTTTAAGTAGACTTCCAGAACAGAGGCCGGCGGCGGCGGGATGTCCACTTTTATTATATCCGGTATCGACATCCGTTCCGCGAGGAAGGCTTCAAACCGCCGGAAATCAAGGGCCCACGTGCAGAACAGGCCGATAACCACCGCCGTGGGGTCCTTGAACGCCTCGTCATTCAGAGGGTTGCTGCGCATCCTGGCGATTGCCTGAGACTGGCAGGGAGTTGCGACCACGCCCAGATCCCCGTGTCCCTCGCCGGCTGCCCGGTTCAATGCCGCCAGGGTGGGGGCGGCGGCATATTTGGAGAGGCTGCGGCGAAAGACTTCCGCCGGCCGGGTAACCAGGGAGGGAACGGGGAGCAGACCATTATGCGCATCACGGCCTGTAAGGACGGCCCCGCTGATGCGTCTGCTGCGCAGGGCAAAATAAACAAGGGCTGATACAGTCCCCCCGGATTGGAAAGGCTGCCGCTTGACCTTGGCCCCCGCCCGGGAAATATGGATGCTTTTCCACGAACCCAGGGGGCTGCCGTCATATTTTTTATTGAAGAGAAACGAGGAAAGGCGTTCCGGGTCCGATTCGGTTTTGGGGCAGTACGCGAAACACCTCCCCTGCTCTCTATCGCAGGGAAAAAGCACCGCCGTTTTTCCGCGATAGTTTTGAAAATAGGGGCACAGGTTAATGCATGCGCCGCATCCAATGCATAAACCGGACTGGATGACTCCGCTCGCGAGTTCGCCGGCTCCAAAAATTTTCATGGGATACCTCTTTCAAGTTGTTATGAGTTGAGCTTGTCAAGTCCATGCACTCTATCAATAAATGTCGTTCCTTTTCACCTTAAATTTGCGGCGGTTTGATGCTCCTGGGAGGCCCCTTGCGCCTGCCGCGGGCTCGGGGCCTCTTTAAAAGGAGGGAAACCAGGAGCTTTGATCAGGCCTTTGCGCCTGCGCCATGCGCATGCGCGGGAGCGTGGTCGCGTTCGGGAATGCTTTCCGGGTAGAAATGCTCTTCCCTTTCGTCGTTCATGCCCACGGGCTCCGTTGTCTTGAGGAGCTTGAGCCATACGCGGATATTGTCCGCGATAATGAGCAGCACCAGGATTATGATGGCAATGCTCAGCCAGGCATTAAGCCCCTGTCCTTTCGCAAAGTATGTCTGGACATTTAAAATGCCGGCCGCAACCGTCGTGACCGTGATGAGCATACAGGGCACGGCGGTTATAAGCGCGTACGCCTTTTTGGCGGTAATCTTCAGTATTATTGTCGTGCCGATGGCCAGGGCCAGGGCTGAGAGCGTCTGGTTTGTGGCTCCGAACATAGGCCAGATCGACGTGATGTCGCCCGTGTAGAGCAGGTAGCCCCAGGCGAATGAAACCAGGGCGCTCGTGAAGATCACCCCCGGCATCCAGTCCGTCCTTTTCATCGGCGCGTAGACATGGCCGAAGATATCCTGGAGGATGTATCTGGCAACCCTGGTGCCGGCATCGATGGTCGTCAGGATGAACAGCGCCTCGAACATGATGATGAACTGAAACCAGTACTTCATCGTGTGCCGCAGGCCCTCGCCGATATTGGCAAAGATATGGGCCATGCCGACGGCCAGCGAGATCGCCCCGCCGGGACGGTGCGATACATCGAGCCCGACCAGCTGGTTGAGGACCGGCAGGTCCTGGATCTGCATACCGAGATTCTGGAAGGCGGCGGCCGAGGTGTTGATTGCGAAATAATCGGCGGGGACCAGCGTCGTGGCGGCGATCAGGGCCATTATGCCGACAAAAGCTTCCGTCAGCATCGCGCCGTATCCGATCATCGGCACCTGGGTCTCTTTTTCGATTATCTTGGGCGTCGTGCCCGAACCGATCAGGGCGTGGAAACCGGATATGGCGCCGCAGGCGATTGTTATGAATACGTACGGCCACCAGGGTCCCGGGATTATCGGGCCGCTGCCGTTCATAAACTGGGTCGTGAAAGGCATTTTAACCGACGGGTTGACAAAGAACAGGCCGACGGCCAGCGCCAGGACGACCCCGATCTTCATGTAAGTGCTCAGATAATCCCGCGGCGCCAGGAGCAGCCATATCGGGAGGGCCGCCGCGCAGAAGCCGTAGACCGGCAAAATGATCGACATGGCGCCCTTGTCGAAAGTGAACCAGCTCGCTATGCCGGACTGAGCGACCAGGGGCCCCAGGAAGACGGCGGCGCAGACCAGGAGGACTCCAACGAACGATCCGGAAATAATAGCGCCCGGCCTGATCTTGAACATGTAGAGGCCGACCAGCATGGCTATCGGGATGGTCATCGCGATCGAGAAGACGCCCCAGGGATTGTTGAACAGGGCATTGACGACCGCTATTGCAAGTCCGGCAAGGGCTACTATGATAATGAACAGTGTTACGATTGCTGTAAGTGCGCCCGTGAACCGGCTCACGTCTTTCTTGGCGATCATGGTGAGCGACTGGCCCTTGTGCCGGACCGAGGCGAACAGGATGATCATGTCGTGGACGCAGCCGGCGAACACGGAACCGATCAGGATCCAGAAGAACCCCGGGCCCCAGCCGAACTGGGCCGCCAGGACCGGGCCGATAAGCGGGCCCGCCCCTGCGATGGCGGCGAAGTGGTGCCCGAAAACCACCCATTTATTTGTAGGCACGTAATCCCGCCCGTCGTTGCAGGTCGCCGAAGGGGCGACATTGCGGTCGTCGAGCATCAGCACCCGGGCGCCGATAAAGGCGGCATAGTACCGGTAAGCAAGAGCGAAAACACAGATTGCGCATATCAAAAGCACGAGGGAACTCATGTGATACCTCCATAGTTTTTTATGAACACAAAACTTGATGCAGGCTGTTCAAAAATGCCGGGCTCCACCGTCGCCGATGCGCGAAAAAATCGAATCGCGATGCCGATAAGCCCAACTGTAAACAGCCTGAGCATCATGTGCTTTGTTCCACCCACACGGAATGCGAGATCAGGCCGAACTCTTTCAGCAGGTGCGCAAGGCAAAGTCCGGTTTTGCTCCCCCGCGGCTGCGGCTCTCCCCCGCCCCAGTAAAGGTGGATACATAGATCGCCGTCCAGCAGGTTATGGTAAAGTTTCACTGTTTCCGCATTCTGATCGTTGTTAAGCTTTTTAATGACGGAGTTGACTTGCTTCTCCAATGCCGCACGCCTGTTTTCGGCAATGCTGATTTTTATGACCTCTATCCATTTCATCTTTAAAACCCTGTTAAATCCCAGGCCCTATTTATTGTGAGCAGTTAGCGTGCCAAATAAAAAGAGCAATCATTTCAGGGGATTTTTCACCAGCGCTAAAACATAATTGCGACATTTCACGACAAATCCTCACGATATTTCATGACTTGCGAAATCTCGCAAATGTCCGCATATTCCCGGCCCGGGTCGTCAACCATCACTCCGGAACTGACGCCCGGGTCTATTTGACCATCCCGTAATCGTACCAGTGACGGGAGTTGAACATTTCTTTAACGATACGGGCCGCGAGTTCCACATCTGTATTCTCGGTATTGATCACCAGGTCGTAGTTGGACGGTTCTGTTATGTCGGCCTGGAAATATTTCCTGATGAATGCCCGGCGCTCGGCTTCCGTCCGCATCACATTGCGCCTGGCGTCCTTTTCGGACACGCCGT
>CAZKYN010000061.1:8443-14782 GCA_964556675.1 uncultured Syntrophaceae bacterium | reverse complement strand
CCGGAGGCGACTCCCTTGCCGGAGCCGGCCTGGTCGCCGGTGCTCGAACTGTAGCAGCAACCGGCAATCGCCACCGAATTGCCGTTGATCCTCACGGTCTTGCTGCCCTTATCGAGGGTGGAGGATTTGGCGTTGTTCGTATAAGGTATTGGAACCATTGCGGAGCCTATCGGCGTCCTGCAGACATCCGGCGCGGTGCTGTTGCCCTCCGCCCCGCTTCCCTTGTGAGAAATTCCCTGCTTGTTGGCAAATACGGTCGATCCCATATATCGAGTCCTTTCTGAATTATTCCGTGTCAGCCGGTTATGGGAAAATATCCCTCGCTTCGCTCAGAATGCTTCTTTTAAAACATAGGGGTAGTCGGCGCTTCAACCACCCCCTTTACCCCCGCCAGCGGGGGACAGGTTCAATGTGCTCGTTTGGTACTCAGAGCGTTTCAACCGGCCATTGTGCCTGTCGAATTGACCTCTATTCACATTCTTTTTCGAGGATAATTGCTCCGCATGCCCCATGGTCGTCCGAGCAGAATGTCATAACGGGGGATTCCAGCCAGTTTCGGGCATAGCCGTGGGATACTATTGCCGCCATAACCGCCCCGCCGGCCGCGCCGATATCGCCGTAGAGTTCGGCCGGCGTCCATAAATGGGGCAGACCCGGAGGATTCTTGAAACATCGCATCCCGGCTACGGCCCATTCCTCGGCTCGCCGGTCATCGCCGTTCAGATCGCCAAACACAGCTTTGATCTCTTTGTTGTTCAAAGGCTTCAAGGCGGACTGACAGGCTTCGGTAAGCCCCGTGTAAATGCCCGACTTATTGGATGCGCGAGGAACCGGCTCCTGTGCAAGCCCTAAAGCCGATATTCGCGCCAGAATCGGTCTTTTCGCCTGCTTTGCCCTTTCAATGCTTTCTACGACAAGGAAACAGACGGATTCCGATGCGCAAAGCCCCTGATGGCAGCCGTAACTCGCAGACTTCAAGCGTTTATCGCGGGCGAACCAGTTTAGGGTGGACTTTCGCAGCAGCGAATCAATCCCGCCGATTACGCATAATGCAGTCGGTCTGTCTGCGACATGACGAGCAGCTTGTCCTAGTGCGTAAGGAAGCGAGGCGTTGCCTTGAGCCACTATCTCCACCGAAGGTTGAGCGACCGACTCGCCAAGAACGGAAAGCAAAAGGTTTGTAATCATGTCGTCGCCATAGTCAGGTCCGTGGCGCTTCTGGAAAGGAATTCCCAATATTAGGTGTCCTTGAGAAGGTCGCGCCCTCTCTGGAATGCCCTGAAAATATCCGGCGAGCAGATTTTCCAGACATATTTCCGCATAGTCTCCCAGGCGTTCCGTAATATCTATTTTAGCAATTCCAATCCCTTTGATCCGGGATATTATGATGGGGTTACCGGACGCATCTTTGTAATCGGCATGAAATGCAAAACGTGATATCCCCGCCCGCACCGACGCGGCGGTCATTGCGCCGTCGAGCCCCAGGGGGGTGATGCAGTTGACGGCGGTGATGACGAGTTCTTTCGGGCCGTAGTTCGGAGCAACCGCGGCCATTCTGGGGGCGGTTGCCTGCGGGGGAAGCTGCCGCCAGGCCGGGGCGTAAATGTCCGGCACCGGCTTCAACGGGTCCCGAAGGGCGGCTTCCATCGCGGCGGCCGCCCGCTGGGTCTGAGTGCCTGTCTGCAGGACGGCGGCGATGTTTTCTTTTGTGATCGGCTTTCCCATGAGCAGGCGCGTGCCGCCGGGGTATTTGTTTTTGTTCTTGTTCAACCATTTTGTTGTCAGTTCCCGATCGGGCCAGGGCAGAAACTCATCGGGGTCGGGCTCGACATTGGGATCGGCCGGGTCGTCATTGGGCCCTGCCTCGAAGCCCTCGGGCCATTTGCCTTCGAGATTTTCTTTCTTGATGTCAAGCCCGGTTATGAACGTCAAGGATTCCCCGGCCGCCCGGGCCTGCTCCGCAAAGCTCATCTGTTCCAAAAGCCAGGGTATAAGTGCGGGGTCGCCGATGATGCCGGCCCCCTTCACTGCAAGCCGCAGTGTTCCCGGCGTTTTCGCCAGTTCCTTTTGCCAGGCAAGCGCGCCCCGGGGCTCCATGCGCCGCAGGGCCATGCCGAGGGCCTGTTCCCGGTCCGGCGATTCGGGTTTTACCAATTTTTTCAGGATGTCGAGGGCTCCCTTGTCTCCCATCCGCGCCGCGGACCAGGCCGCCGCAAAGCGGATTTGCTCCTCTTCATGACCGAAGCTTTTCTGCAGCCTCAGGCTGAGCAGTGTCTCTGGTTTTCTGCCCAGCAGTCCGACAGCCAGAAGGGCGGTCCTGAGCTGCGGGCCCGGCTCCGTTAGAAATTGATTTACGACCGGCCCCGGATCGCGCCCGTGCAGGACGGAGGCGGACAGGCCTATGGCCTGCCGGGCCGGTATATCGGATTTCAGCAGCTTGCGGATGTGCGGTTCGGCTCTGTCGTAAGAGAGCCATTGCAAGGCGCTGATAATGCTTTGAGACAGTTCCGGGTCGGCAGCTTTCTCCAAAATTAGCGATATGCGCTCCTCATCGGCGCTCTCGAAGGCGAGCACGGCGGCGGCAAAGCAGGTCCCTTCATCTTCTTGAAAATGCTCTTTGCAGACTTCCCAGCCCTCTGCCCCCGCCACGCGCAGGGTGTCGACTTGCGCCTCCAGGCGGTTGTCGGCTTCCAGCAGGTCGTTGAGGTCATAATGGGGAGCTCGCGACGCCAAGCGGCGCATGTGCCACAAGGAACCCGCTTCCTCCAAATATTCTTCACAAAGCCCCCGGATGAACTCCGAAGCGCATTCACATTGCCTTGCCTGATCCATACTCGACCCTCAAAGATTGACTCTCGCCTGAGCGGATTTTATGTTTCTGCCGTAACCGGCCGCTGCCAACCGCACGATACTGATCCTCTCATCCGTCGGCTCCAGCAGGACCGTACTGATCCAGGATTTTTCCGGCAGAAATCTTCCTTCGATGTTCATTTCGATTTGGGGTTCATCAGCGGGCAAATTGAACACCTTTTTGCCGCTCGGCGACATGCCGTTAATGATGAAAGGCTCCCCTCCCCTGAGGCGATTTGGGAAAATCAACTCCGGGTGAGCCGCCTGGTAAAATCGGGAATCGAAATCATCAGGCAAAAATGGTAAGCGCTTATCTCGCCACTCACCATCATAGGAGCCGAAGTAAGCAGCTCGCGGCTGCCATTTCGGGGCTATTGCTCCGTAACCTACAGGTTTGGCTTTATTCGAAGGGCTTTTCAGCAGGCAATCTGGATCTTCTATATTGGGCACACCTATTTCTCCCAGTTCCTGCTCCGAATCGCCGCGTTTGCCCCGGAAACCCTTCCCGATGGGATTTATCGGCACCGATAATATTTTGCCTTTTGTAACATCCATAATATGCATTCCGCCGTAAGCGCGCTCGTATACAATGGGCATTCGCTCGAAGGGTTCAGGCTCGCTTGGTTTTATACTCAGCAGTCCTTTCTTCCAATAGCGGTCACCGGACACTTTTAGAATCCTCTTTCGGCCCGCCACTGAAAACCCGACGAACATTTCTGTAACCTCGCCTTGTATCGGCGCGCAGGCCTCCCCAATCAGAACGACATCGGTTCCGGGCTTCTCGGGTGTAACTTCCGCAGGGTACTTGAGGCTGGACTCACCCGGTTCGCCCCAAAATACATCTTCGATAATGATGGGCCTCTGCTCATTCGCGATCCGGATATCCGCCTTGATGTCGTATGTAGCCTTTACAGCTACGCACATCATTTCTATACCCTGCCGATCCCGATATATGAAAAGCTTAGACGCAAACGGGGTATTGTTTAGTAAATAATGCATGACCGGCCTATTCCTTACTCTCCGATAAATTGATGCCTTACCTGATCAAGAATTTTATCAGCCTGGATCAGTTCAGGTCTATGGAGCTGCCTTTTATTTTGTTCGCTCCTTTTGAACTGCTCAGGACGTATTCGCCCTCGATCAGGACCTTTCCCGTCTTGGTCAGGGTTATGCTGGATTTACCGCACCGCAGTACTATCTCATCATGGGCATCCAATACTACGCGCTTGCCGTTTATACTCTCATCCCGAAATTCGTCCGGAGCCGCGGTGGAATTCTCGGCTATGTCGTCAAGCAGGTTGTGCATTGTATCAACGATTATGGGAAGCCGAGGGTCGTTCTTTTCGAAGCTTAGCAATACCTCACGGCCTGTGAAATCACATTGTCGCATTTTGTCTCTTGCTGATGACGTCATCCTGGCAGCAAGGATGCCGGATGAATTGCCGCTGTAATCGACCAGCACCTGACCGCTTTCATTTATTTCTATGATCCTGCCCACCAGCGTCCCGGATGTTAAAGAGCCTGTGATTTCGATTTGCGTGGCAGTCCGAGATTTTTTCATATGGTTCTCCAAATTATCCGCAGTACTTAGTTTGAAGATTTTCGAAGAAGTTATAGTAACGCTGCTTCCGTCATTTACTATGGTCGAACTTCCGGATTTAAGAGTGATCTTGTTTGCATCTAATACGCATTCATCGGCAGTCTGGAAGCGCTTTGTTTTGACGGTTTCATCGAAGTTTCCGTCTACTGTGATGTCCGGTTCGCCTTAACGTATTCCTGCCTATCATCATATGGGGCTGGCTTCCGTATCCGGTCTACACATTTGATCTTATTCCTACCCACCCAACTCCCAGACGTATCTCCCCTTTAAGTCAAGATATCCCCACTTGTTGCCCAGCTGCACTTCAATTAATCCGTCCTTGCAGAATGCCAAATCGAATCTGGGCTCTATTATGATCCGGCCGGTTTTGTCGATTACTCCCCACTTATTATCAACTGAGATCACTGCAAGTCCGCCGCTGAAGTTCCCCAGTGGGATTTCTTCGTCATGCGTGATCCGGCTCAGCTTCAGCGCTGTCTTTCCCTCTTTATCTATATACAGCCATTGACCCTGGTCGCATGCAGGAGCGAGGCCTTCGGTGTACTTCATGGCATATTCGTATTTCGGCTTGAGCACGGCTTTTCCTTTTTTGTCTATGTATCCCCAGAGCTTTTTAAACTGGACTGCGGCGAGCCCCTCGGAAAAATCCTCGCACTCCTCATAATTCCGGGGGGTCTGGAACCGGCCTGTCTTATCAATAAAGCCCCACTTGTAATCGTAGCTGTCTTCGGAAATGACGGCGGCTAAGCCCTCTCGGAATTGCCTGGCCTCGTAGAACTGCGGAGCGATAACCATTCTATTTGTTTTATCAATATAGCCCCATTTATCATCATTGGATGTCATTACTGCGGCCAGACCCTCGGAGAAGTCCGAGGCCATTTGATAACGAGCCTTGATAACAAGTCTTCCGTTTTTATCTATGTATCCCCATTTGGTCCCCAGCCTGACTTGCGCCATCCCTTCCGAATAGGCACAGACCTCATCGTACACAGGCGCAATCGCGACCTTCCCGGCAGTGTCGATGAAACCGTACTTCCCGCCAAGTCTTACTTGGGCGAGTCCTTCCGAAAAATCCATGGCGAAGTCAAACTGGGGATTTATGACGATATTTCCTGTCATATCTATAAATCCATACTTTTTATTCCGGATTATTTTGAAAAGGCGTTTTGTATCAACTGCTGCGGCATATTCGTCATGACTTTTGCCGGCAGGCACAGACGCATGGGCCGACGAATTATCCTTCTTGTCAGCGCAAGAGCAAATAAATACAAGGGCCAATATTGATATTGTAACGGCATTGATTCTTTTGAGATTCGTTTGCAATGGAGAATCCTTTGAATAATTTTCTATAAAACCGAAATATCCCTCCATCTCATTGTGGCGGCGGCAAGACAGGCCCCGAGCAGGCAGACCAATCCATCCTTCATGATGCTTATGACTGTACCGATACTGAATTGATGTTGATGATTGAGGATTGCCGAGATTATCAGCAAATATATAGGATAATTTAAAACCCCGGCCGTGAACGAATTTAAATACTTGTTGCCCGCCCTGTGAAATCCTATGTAAAGCCCGGAAATAAATACGGCTGGATGGAGCGCCGGAATCAGATCTATTACAGCGAATGTCGTATCAGGAGAAGTGAATTTCTGCACAAGCATGTGTATGGTCGGGAACACTAAAATGCTGAGCGAGTTTGAGATCAACAGCCCGGCAACGATCCTTTTCAGGTCATTCTTATTAACGCACGACCATCCGTATCTGTCCTTGCTGAAATGCAACAGTTCCAAATAACTATTCATACCGGAGCGCCGAATATCCAAATTCTTTTATAGCGCCCTCCCCATTTTCCGGGAAATTGCTTTTCACGTACATTCTTCTCATCCTTC
>CAZKYN010000061.1:0-8343 GCA_964556675.1 uncultured Syntrophaceae bacterium | reverse complement strand
TGTGAGCTTTCTCCAATTCTTTTGACAACATTTCACTCAGCCTCTGGTATTTTACACTCCATATTACTGGATAGTTGCAAGGCCGACACAACCAATAACACCTGCACAAGACGTTAAGTGTTCTATCCCATCCGGGCATAATCCACTCGCCGCTGCAACGTAAGGGACCATGCTCGACTAACCGGTTAATTGATTCATCAGCCATAATGAATGCTTCCTGGTCTTTAAGAACGTGCTCTCCCCCGATTAAAAGGGAGGGCACGTTCTTTTTGTTGACTTCAATTATTTCCCAATCCCATTTCGTCCATGATCAATTACAGCGCTCTACGGTCACAGAACCGACGAGTGAACGGGAATGGATAAACACCTTCTCTACTTACCTCGGAACTGCCCAGGAATCTTCGGATTCGATTCCGTCGGGTTCCCACGTCCACTTTATCTTCTTGTATGTGAAGGATACTTCTTCCATGTGACGGAAAGGTTCATTTTCTACAACGAAAACCATTGGCATGTATGGTTTGATTTCAACAACAATGGCGTCTTCCAACTTGTGCGTGAAGTAATGCTCTTCGCTGCCCTGCTTATTGATGCGGTACCATTTGATTGTGACATCTTTCAGGTGCTCGCCGGTGCACAGGGCCTGGTAAAGCTTCGGTGAACTCTTGTCGTACTCCTTTACAATTGTCAGCGGCCCGTGGATCCTCTTCCCGCTCCCCAGTCCTGACTGCGGATCGCGGGGGATGTGGATATCGTGGTTCATTGAATAAACCAGAATGGTCGCTTCCCTGCCCTGCATGTCGCAGGACCCGTCGATTTTGCCTTGTTTCTCTCCCGTTAAGGTCAAGTGTGCTGGCATTGGCATAGCTGATACTTCCTCCTTCTTGGTTGTTAAAACTACCCGGTAAACACCGGATAATATCGATTCATAGATAATTCCCGGAGCATTCCACATTATGAGGACCTGAGCAGGGAACCCGGCTGCATTCAAGGATCCCCGCTCATCCCCTTCGCGAGTTCACGGCTCTTCTCACATAAAGGCCCTGCCTCGCGCTCTACCAGCGGTTTGGTTTCTGCCCAACGCCTATTCCTTGTCGAGCTTTCCGACGAGCGACAGAGTGAAATATGCGCCCATATATTTGAAATGCGGTCTCACCTTTATCCCGACACGATACCAGCCGGCTTCGCCCTCTACGTCTTCAACGGTAACCTGGGCCTGTCGCAGCGGCCTGCGACTCCTCACGCCCGGCAGCGGGTTGTCCATGTCGGCCACGTATTGCCTGATCCAGTTGTTGAGTTCTGTCTCCAGGTCCACCCTTTCCTTCCATGTACCTATGTTCTCCCTCTGTATAATCTTGAGATAATGTGCAAGACGGCTGATTACGAAGATGTACGGCAGTTGCATCCCAAGTCGGTAATTGCGCTCTGCCTCTTTGCCCTCCTTGCTTATTCCAAAGTACTTTGGTTTCTGACAGGAATTGGCCGAGAAGAATGCCGCGTTGTCGCTGCCCTTGCGCATTGTGAGCGCGATGAAACCCTCCTCGGCCAGTTCGTATTCCTGGCGCTCCGAGACGAGAACTTCGGTCGGGATCTTTGTCTGTATCTGGCCCATAGCCTCGAACTGATGGAGAGGCAGATCATAAACAGCGCCTCCCCCCTGCGGACCTATTATGTTGGCGCACCACCGGTATTGCGCAAAGCTGTCGTTTATCCTGCTCGCAAAGGCGAATGCCGTGTTGCCCCAGCAGTAATTAGAGTGGCTTTCAGAAACATTTTCCGTGTAATTGAAGCTTTTCACCGGAGAACTCGCGGGATCATAAGGCAGCCGTAACAGGAACCGCGGGCAGGTAAGCCCCACATAGCGCGCATCCTCACTCTCGCGGAACGACTGCCATTTGATGTACTGCGGCCCTTCCAGGATTGCTTTGATGTCTTTGAGGTTGGGCAGATTGCTGAAATCACTTGTCCCGAAAAACGTCGGGCTGATTGCCGACAGAAACGGCGCATGCGACATGCAGGCTACGCTTGCAACATACTGGAGGAGTTTCATGTCCTGCGGGCCCGGGCCGAATTCATAATTGCCTACTATGGCCCCGATCGGCTTACCCCCGAACTGACCGTATTCGCTGGTGTAAATTGTTTTGTAAAGCCCCGACTTAGTGATCTCGGGGGCATCCTCGAAATCCTCCAGCAGGTCTTCCTTGGAGGCGTTGACGACCTCGATCTTGATGTTTTCCCGAAAATCCGCAGAGTCCACCAGGTATTTCAGCGAACGCCAGGCAGATTCCAATTTCTGAAATGTGCTGTGGTGGAGTATTTCGTCGAGCTGAATGCTGAGTTTCCTGTCTATCTCGGCAATCATGTCATCGACCACGGCTTTGGAAACTCTGGCGGCAGCCCGGTCAGGCGCCAGCATTTTTGAGAGCAGCGCCTCCACCCCTTTGCGGGTGATCGAGTATGCCTCGTCTGAGGGCTGGACATTCGTGGCCTGGACTATCTGTTCCAGAAGGGTGGTCTCGCCTGCACTCTGGACCGGCGCTGTTTCCATATTTTTCACTGTGCTCATTTTGTTTTTTCTCCTCTACTCTTCAATTCCGATCTCTGTCAAAAGCTTCGCGCAGGCATTTTCGTCTTGAAGCAGTTCCTGAATCTTCTTACGGAACTCCGGTACGTTTGAAAGCGGCCCTTTCAGGGCCTTCAAAGCCTCGCGTAGTTCGAGAAGCCTTTTCAGCTCCGGCACCTGTTCGACTATAGCTTCGGGCCCGAAAGCTTTCATTGAATCGATTTTCAGATTCAGGTCCAGTTGGGCCTGCGCATCCCTATCTTCCCCGGCAAGCTTATTGGGCACGCTGAACTTTAATTCGATTGCATGGGACTTCAGGACATCATTGAAGTTGTCCTTATCGATGTTGACCGGCTCCCTGCGGTCCAGGGGACGTTGGTCGGGGCTGTTGGTGAAATCGCCCAGCACAAGCATCTTCAGGGGCAGTTCTACATCCTCTTTTGCATCGCCCTCGACGGGGCGGTAAACTATATTGACTCTTTCCTTTGGCGCTACTGACGGGTCTTTAGCCATTCTTCCCTCCTGTTATCCGTTTCATTTTTAACTTTTCCCAAGACGTATAGCCTCGGCCATGTCAAGCCTGGCGATACGGTATAAGATATCGTTTGCTTTGATTTTGTATGCCTGATCGGGTTGGGCCTGCATGCCTTTCCAGGCAAGTTTGAGCGCCCTGAGCGTCAGGGCCGGATCGTATTCCTCAAGGCGGTATGAATCGACATCGGCGAGTATCTGTTCAATATGCGGCAATGCGATTTTACCCTGCTTCTCTTCGACCAACATCTGAGATATCGCTATCCTCCAGAGTATCTTTTCCCTGTTTGACATAGTGTGGTTCAGCTCTTGCTGGAGCTTTATCATTGCATCGATCAGTTTGCCCTTTCTGATCAGGCCTTTGGCGTTTATTACTTCCAGCTCTATCTTATCTTCGGGCCTGTCCCTTTCGGCTTTCTGAACTGAATTCGCTTCCTCCGGCTCCTGTCGAGCATTCAGGGAGATGCTTTTCAGCCAGTCCTTTGTCTCGGAATTCGCAAAAGGCATTCCGTCGGAAAAGGACAGCTCTTCAAGCCCCGGTAGGCGGTTCAGGAGCAAAGCTGTTTCTCGGCAAACAACGTCGAGAGCCCTTTCGTGCCGGCTGTCAAGCCTGACGAGCGCCTCGGCGACAAACCTGTTCAGGTCCAGCCAGAAAATATGCTGCGAGAGTTTCCCCTCCGCAGCCTTGAGGAGAGCATCTGTGTTTCCGTTACTTCGTATTTCGAACAGGGTTTTCACGGACTGGTTATCAGGCGGCGGTATGCGAGTTCTTCCGTTTGTGGAGGGCGGCAGGTCATCAACGGTCATCCAGACCGATCTTCTGTTCAATCTGTAGACCATCGGGTTTGCCGAGTCCTGCTGCCACAGGTAATTGGCTACCTCGCGCAACTTTAGAAGGTGGTGTTCCAGCATTCGCTGGGCAATCTGAGGAGAGGTGATATCCTGCCCTGCCGGTTCGGCGTCCGCCGCAGGAGCTCTCGGTATATCCTGGATTGAGACATGCTGTTGGGGCGGAGTTTCCTGCTGAGGCTGGTCCTCAGACGCAAGCAGTTCTACGCGCTCCATTATTAACGAGACCGAGGGCGAGCCGTCCATGTGCTTTTGCATGAACCGCTCTATCTTCTCCAGGTTCTCTCCGATTATCGCAACCTGACGGGCCGGCACCGATTTTTCAGGCAGTTGCTTAAGGGCAGCCTCTGTCTTTTCGATCCACCATTCTATTGAACGAAGTCTCCCGCGCATCCGTTCCTTTGAGGGATACAATTCATTCCAGAACTTATCCATCAAATCGCGGAGCAGCTTCACTCCTATTGAGAGCCCGTCATGCTTTCTTGTGTAGATCAGCGCCACAGCCAGATAGCTGGCAACGAGCAGGTCTTTGGATTTATGAGCGAGGATGTCCGCCGAACTGCGTACGACCTTTTCCCAGTTCAGGGAGCCGGATGCGGAAGGCGATGACAGCTTGTCAATCTCCGTCTGGAGTTCGTCAAAAGCCGGATCATATCTTACGTCCTGCCCGCCCGGCCTGTCCGCCGAAACAGACTCCCTGCCGAGAGTCAGCAGATCCATTGAGTATTCCGTGCCTATTGTATTTTTCCACAATCCAGCTGATGATACAGACCACAGCTGCACAAAATCACCAGCGGAAAGCGCCCTTTTGAATGCGGCCATATAGGATTTATCCAACGTGCCGCCGAGAAACATGGCGCTCGGGATGGATTTGATCGTGTCCTTGAATATATTGTGCCACAAACTGACGGGAAGGATTTTGTCTGTGCAGGACCCTCGGTCGAGGCTGACAAATATCTCCGTCTTGTCGGTCAGGCCGACTGCTTGGTTCTTAAGCTGATGCAAATCAATAAATGACGCATAGGGATCAAGGGGCGACCCGATCTCGTTGAGCCCCAGTTTCTTCCCGGAATGCAGACTCCAGGGCCCGACCGGCTGTCGGAGCTTTTCCATCCCGGCTTCGATCTTCTTGACATCATCGAAATTATAAGTTGCCAGGTACTCAAGTTGCACCCATGTGTTCTCACAGGCAATGGGCAGTAGGTCCCAGTTGTCTTCCCAACCCTGAAGCACGCCGGACCCCATTATGAAAAACGGATACGGCCTGCCGAGACTATCGCTGCTCTCGCGGATAACGCCGCAGATGATCGAATCCTTTCCAGAGCCCTTGGTCCAAAAACGCCATGAACAAAACTCCGGAGAAGTTTTAGATCTCGACGCAAGCGCCCCATAGCCGTTCTCCACCCATTCGGCAAAGCCTTCTGTAAAAGAGGAGTTCTCGCCGAGTTTGATGTAATCCTTTGCTACCGGATGCTTTCCAAAGGCTGCAAATTGCCAGTTGTTTTCCAGGTTCATTTTCCACCTATGCTCATAGGCAGTCTCCCGGTCATCGAATCAAAAGCATGGGTAACCTGTCCGCTGCCGATAAATTCATAACTGACTTTTATCCACTTGATACCGGCGCGACCCAGGGCCGCCTGCTCTCCCGGGAACTCACGGGATGAGAACGTTCGCGTGCCTTTACGGAATTCCTTCAGGAAATCCGGGAAGGCCTGGGGACCGGAATAGCGCTTGGTGAGGACAAAATCCGCAACTTCAATGTGCAATAATACTTCTGAACAGGTATCGGGCGCCCAGTTGAAAGTCCTGCTCACCGGAAAGTTATTATTCACCAGTGTCTGCGCATTGGCTCCGCATTGAAGCTCGAGACGCGTGCCGTGCGGCTGGTATTTCGCATCGGAATTGGCTTCCGTAGGCAGTCCCCGGATGCCGACATTATAATTGGACATGCGGGTCATTTTCTTTGCATCCACTTTCGCCATTTCATTCACAAATTTATAGAAAGACTCGTCAAGCGGAATGGTTGTTTTGAGAACTTCTTTGGGGTAATACCCGCTTCTGGCATCCCTGCTGATAAAGGGAGCAGCCGGACCCTTTATGAATTTCGTGGCTGCGCCCTCCGGGCCGCTCAGGACCTGAGTGGCTTGCTGCAGGCTCATACCGCTTACTGGTGCGAGGACGGTCTCGTTCCATTGTGTATCCAGATAAGCCGAAGTCTCTTTCCTCATATAGTTCCATAGAAAGTCGAGCGGGCCGGAAATCAGCGCCATGACAACAGCATCAGGGTTTCCGTCGCTGAAGCCGGGCTTCATTCTCTCGATTGCGGCGTACCCGGCATATACGGGAGACTTGCCTGTGGCAGCATCTTCGCTGAAAGTCTGGGCCGTCAACTGATATGCCTGGCTTCGTGTAATAAAAGGAGCGATTGCTGCAAGCGAATTCCTGTAAGCCGCGAATGCCTGTCCGGCGATTATCTGCTGTTCGAGTTTCTTTCCTCCGATATCTGTGCCGAGTTTTTTCTCAACTGTGTTCAGCAGGTTTTTTCCGGTTTCAGTCGCCTTTCCGGCAACTCCCGTCTGCTGTGACAATCCCTGCGCCTTCATTGCCTGGAACTGATAAATCTGGGACAGCCACGCCGGCGTCGATCCGTTCGCAACCAGCGGTTCCATTTCCGTGGAAATCCTGTTGATCAAGGCAAAATATGCTCCGCCGTCGGTTGACATTTTTGCGGCGGTATTCAGCAATTCATTGGAATTCTTCAAGCGTTCGGCGCCGGCCGAAAATCCCTCGGCGAAAGATTTCCATGCTTCGAAGCACAGGCTGCGGTATTTTTCGTCGAACGGGCCTTTATTCTTCGCAAGCGCCGCCGCTTCAGGATAGGCCTCTTCCAGTTCCTTCAGGAAGTAATCTATTGCCTGCTTGCCTTTGCTTGTGAAACTCGGAGGAACAATTTTTCCCCCATGAACGGGCTGAGTGCCGCCCCATAAATCCTCAAGAGTAACGGCTGGGATAGTGCCTTGCCGATCAATAAGCAAGATCAGCCAGTCCATGTTTGACGTGCGCAAAGCGTAAACCTGCTTGAGCCATTCCTGAAGCAGCGTTATTTCTTTTTTCATGAGGTCCCAATCAGCGCGCCAGGCGAGATAGTAGAAATAAAGCTGGCCGAAACTTTTAACCGTTTCCAGGTCGGTGTTTTTTTCCCCCATTAAAACATATGAAGGCTGGTTTCTCTTGACGAGGTTTTCCGGATTGGGATTTTCCAGGGCTGCTTTGAGGAGATTTATGCGCCGTACAAGGTGATCCATATATTGTGCATACTGCTCATCGCTGCAAGATGCCGAAAGCACTTTCAGGGAGTCCATAAGTTTGGCATCGAAAGGCTGCATGAATCCAGTCCGGAACTGTTTGCAGAATTGCTCTTTGAGCACTCTCTCGACTTGAAGGCTCTCGGTCAGGAAGAACCTGGGAATCCACCATTTTTTATTCTGCTCTTCCACGCGGATGATCTCCGCCTTGAACTGGTCCAGGGAAGCCATATCGTTTGTGAAATTTCCCGTCATCACCGGAAGCGAATGAACGACAGTTGAAATGCCGCTTATAGTTTTCATGTTCTTTACAAACGAAAAACTCAATAATCCGCATAGTGCAACGCAGACGATCAACCAGGATATCAGACCGAGATTGCCCGCGAGATAGCTCCATTCCACCGCCTTTTTTGTAGGCATCAGGATATCCCGGTCCCTGGGTAATATTACGGAGAAGAAGTCGTGCAGGAAAAATCCCCTCGACGTGCCTGGAAGAGACTGCTGCTCGCCTGATTCATTATGAGAGCTGGAAAACTGCGAAATCGGCAGGCCTTCCTGGCGCCCGCTGCAGAAATAGATTCCTCTGAGAATGGGGGTCTCCTGGTAGGGGTTATTGCCGAAAAGAGTTTTTACGAAGCCCTGCAAAGGACCCCTTACTCCCTCGAATTCTTCGGGGAAAAGAAGCATTGCCCTGTCTATCTCTTTTGAGTCGGTCTGATGAAGGAGGAGCAGGCGCATATTCCTGAGTCGCTTGCCTATGGCTCCCATTGCGTTCTCAATAAATAGGCTTACATCAGCAGAGAGGTCCTGGTTGATAATTCCCATGGGCTGTTTGAGGGTTTCATCGGAGAACTTCTCGCTATAACTATTCATGCCCTGGATCAGGTCGCATTTGGTAACCAGGAGGTAGACCGGGAGTTTAAGTCCAAGGACGTGCATCAGTTCGTCCATGCGGCGCCTGATTGTTTTGGCTTCCTCCTCCATCTCCTCCCTTGACAACCCGAGCAGCTTATCGGCGGCAACAGTAATAATGACTCCGTTGAGAGGTTCCTTTTTCCTGTATTTAAGAAGCAGCGACATGAATTTGTGCCATTCACT
>CAZKYN010000060.1:0-14789 GCA_964556675.1 uncultured Syntrophaceae bacterium | reverse complement strand
ACTGCGTTCGGGACGCAGGAGTCGCGCGTTCAAATCGCGCCATCCCGACCATTTATTTTCTACCCTATTGTGCTCGCCATCTGGAATATCGGCAGGTACATCGCGATAATCATCCCGCCCACCACCGTCCCCAGGAACACCATCATGAAAGGCTCAAGCAGAGCGGTCATGCTGTCGACTGCCGCATCCACTTCGTCATCATAGAAATCGGCAATCTTGGCGAGCATGGAATCCAATGCCCCGGTGTTTTCGCCGACGGCAATCATCTGGACGACCATTGACGGGAAAATGCCGCTTTCCAGCAGGGGTTCAGCTATTGTCTTGCCCTCGCTGATGCTCTTCTTTGTCTCAATCAGGGCAATCTCGATGACTTTGTTCCCGGCGGTCTTGCTCACGATATCAAGCCCCTCGATAATCGGAACGCCGCTGCTCATCATGGTCGAAAGCGTCCGGGAAAACTTGGCCACGGCTACTTTCTTGAGCAGGGGGCCGAAAACGGGGGCCTTGAGGACCAGAGTGTCGATTTTGAGTCTTCCCACTTCCGTTTTATAGTATCTCCTGAACGCAAATACTATGAGAACCACCGCCCCCACCATATACAGGAAATAGCTTTGCATGAATTTGCTCGCATCTATCAGGAACTGTGTGGGTGCGGGAAGGGCCCGGCCCATTCCCTCAAACATCTGCTGAAACACGGGGATGACCTTCAGGAGCAGCAGGGCGACGACCGCAACCGAAATACCCAAAACGGCTGCAGGATAAGTCATCGCCCCCTTGACCTTGCTTTTGAGCTTCATCGCTTTTTCAAGATAGGACGACAGGCGCATCAGGATCTTGTCCAGGATGCCCCCGGCCTCTCCGGCAGCCACAAGGTTTACGAACAGCTGGTCGAATATATCGGGATATTTGGCGAGAGCCTCGGACAGGGTGGCGCCCCCTTCGATATCCTCCTTAACCTTCAAAATTATTGCCTTGAATGTCTTGTTCTGCTCCTGGTTGCCGAGCATCTCCAGGCATTGCACGATCGGCAGCCCGGCGTTGATCATCGTGGAAAACTGGCGGGAGAAGATCACGACATCCTTTCCCTTCACCTTTTGTTTCAGAAACGGGACTGATTCCAGGAGGTCCTTCGGCTTTGTCTTGACTTCGATCGATTTCAGGCCCTTCCGGCGGAGTTGCGAGCGGATTGCGGCTTCGTCCGGAGCTTCCATCTCCCCCTTTTTCAACTCGCCCCTGATGGTGCGACCTTCCCACAAGTAGACCGGCATGGCATTCTCCTTCCCAAAACAATCCAGTTCGAAACCAAGTACAACAATTTCACATTGTCAAACGCGTTTGCGCGAAATCTCCTGTAGAATGATACCTGCGGCAACTGAAACGTTCAGGGAATCGAGGTCGCCGACCATCGGTATCGAAACCAGGAAATCACATTTCTTCTCCACAAGGCCCCTCATCCCCTCTCCTTCGCTCCCGAGGACGAGGGCGGTGTTGCCGTTGTAATCGAATTGAGTGAAGTCGCGGCCCGAACCGGCCGCTGCCCCATAAATCCAGAATCCCTCGTTCTTAAGCTCATCAATTGCCTGCGCAAGGTTCACCACCCGGGACACGGGAATCCTGCGGGCAGCTCCCGCCGAAGCCTTGACGGCAGCCGGCGTGACCGGCGATGCCCGGCGCTCGGGTATAACCACCCCATCAGCGCCGAAGACGTATGATGTCCTGATTACCGCCCCCAGGTTCTGCGGGTCGGATACAGAGTCAAGCAATACGAGCAGTTTGCTCTTTTTCTGGGAACGGTTCTTGTGTGAGAGGATGTCCTCAAGGTCATAATATCTAAAAGGTTTACAGAATACGGCCACTCCCTGCGATTTACCGCCCGCCAGCCTGTCGATTTCCGACCTTTCCCGGAATTCGAAAGGCACCTGTTTCTTTTTTGCGGCTTCGAGAATAGATTGAAGGCCCTCTCCAGTCCTTCCCCGGGCGACCACAAGCTTCTCGATGGGGGTATCCTCCCGGAGCGCTTCGAGGACGGGGTTCACTCCATAAATCAGGCCCGGAAGATCAGACCTGTCATGACTTTTCTGCTTTTTTACCATTCATCACAGCCGCACTGAGAGCTCGAGAAATTTCCTCAACTATGGAATCCGCTGTCTTACCAGGGTCCCGCGCGGTCCGGATGGGCCTGCCGACAACGAGGTAATCGGCCCCTTCCCTGATTGCCTCCGCGGGGGTAAGTGTCCGCTTCTGGTCATCGGACGCAATCTTTTTTTCCGCTCCTTCGGCCAGGCGGATGCCGGGGGTAACTATGACAAAATCCTCTCCGCACTGCTTGCGTATGGCCGAAACCTCCCAGGCGGAAGCCACCACGCCGTCCATACCGGACCTTTTTGCTAGAGCTGCCAGCCTCAGGGCCAGTTCCGCGGCTGAATAGCGGTAACCGATTTCTTGCAGATCGTCATCGTCAAGACTGGTCAGGACTGTAACAGCCAGCATCAGGGGCTTCCCCGGCCCCGGCAACCCCTTTATCGCATCCGCAGTCCTTCGCATCATCTCAGGGCCGCCTGCGGCATGCACATTGAACATATCGACACCCCAGGATACAGCGGCCAGGGCGGCGGCGGAAACAGTATTGGGGATGTCGTGGAACTTTAAATCCAGGAAAACCCTGCCGCCCCTCTCTTTAATGCCCTTGAGCAGCTCGGGGCCAAAAGCGGTAAACGCCTCCTTGCCGACCTTGAAAAGTCCGACCCGGCCGTTCAGCAGTTCGACCCACTTGAAGGCATCGGCAAGGCTGCTTGTATCGAGGGCAAAAATCAGCCTCTTCCTGGCTTCCTCATTCAATATCATCTTCCTCGCCGATAAATTCCGAATAGTCCTCCAGCAGATGGGCCTTGTCCTCGACAGCCGTCAAATACTCGGGATGGGCAAACCTGACCTTCCCCGCCGCGATCTCCCGGAGTGACGCAACTATTTCCCTGTTGCCCCGGGTATCCACAAGGGGCTTTGATCCTTTCAGAAGCTGCCTTGTCCTTTGGGCTGCAAGCA
Organism: uncultured Syntrophaceae bacterium; assembly: GCA_964556675.1. Classification (GTDB taxonomy): domain Bacteria; phylum Desulfobacterota; class Syntrophia; order Syntrophales; family UBA4778; genus JBDKTK01. The sequence goes on along the minus strand of CAZKYN010000060.1, from coordinate 11,747 downwards.
AGACGAGCGCAAACCTGTTACCCGCCTCTTTCAGGCAGTCTTCCACTGTAATTCTTGCCATGTTATTCCTCCAACTCTTTCATTATTTTTTTTAATTTTTTTTCCACCCTCTCCCGCCGGCATTTCTCAGCCAGGTAGACGGACTTGAACTGCTCCACCGCAACGGGGAGTTTTTCATTAAAAATTATGTAATCATACCAGAAAGCCGCTTTCATTTCCTCCAGGGCGTTGCCAAGCCTTACTTTGAGGGTACCGGCGTTTTCAGACCCCCTTTTGTTCAAACGCTTCTTAAGTTCCTCCAGGGACGGCGGCGAAATAAAAATGTATATACCTTCGGGAAATATTTTTTTCAGGTTTACGGCGCCTTTGGTATCCAGATCCAGGATTATGTCATTATCCTTTTTCAGCAATGTCTTGATATCAGCCCCGGAGGTCCCATACAGGTATCCATAAACTTCATTCCACTCGATAAAATCGTCCCTGGCGATACCGGCCCGGAAGGCCTCGTCGGAAATGAACCGGTAATCCCTGCCATCCACTTCGCCCGGCCTGGGCGGCCGCGTGGTATATGAGATCGAGTAGATAATATCGGGAAACATCTTCATAATGTCCCTGCAGATGGAGGTCTTCCCGGCTCCCGAGGGAGCCGAAACCACAAGCAGCAGGCCGCCCGAATTTCCGTTCATCTTAAAACTACTCTATATTCTGGACCTGTTCCCTCAAGCGGGAAAGCTCCGTTTTTATGTCGACAACAATCTGGGAAATCTCCGCGTCCGGGCTTTTGGAGCCGATCGTGTTGGCCTCCCGGTTCATCTCCTGCAGGAGGAAATCTATCTTTCTCCCTACCGCCTCGTTGCTCCTCATTATCGAATCCATCTGGATGAGATGGCTCTGGAAACGGACGATTTCCTCGGTTATATCGCTCCTTTCAGCCATGATTGCCACTTCCTGAGCGAGCCTGGCATCATCGACGGGGAAGGCCCCCATGAGTTCCTTCACCCTCTCGGACAGCCTTCTCTGGTACTCTGCGACGACCTGGGGGGATTTTTCCCTGATTCTTTTCAAAAAGGAATCGAGCAACCCAAGGCGGTCCCTGAGGTCCTTCCCGATGATCTCCCCTTCCTGGGCCCTCATTTTCTCCAGGTTGTCCATAGCCTCTTCCAGGACGGCCTGAAGGCTTTCCCATACCTGGGCCAGGTCTATTTCCGTTTCGGCAACCATGACCGCATCCTTTATTCCCAGCAGCAGACCGAGGTTGATTTCATCGTTGAGCTGGAATTCCTGTTTCAAGGCGGATAGCATGCCGTAATAATTACGGATCAGGGGCATGTTCAATTCCAGCCGGCCCTCGGAATTGAGGCTCTGGTCCGCATCCCGGCGTATGCCCACCTCGATCCTCCCCCTGGCAAAGCGGTCCGTGACTTTTCTTTTGACCTCCGGCTCGAGAGGAGAAAAAACCCCGGGGAGCCTCACAAAAATTTCCAGGAACCTGTGGTTCAGCGACTTTATTTCAATCGTGACTTTCTTATCCGCTATGATTGCTTCGGCCCGGCCGTAGCCGGTCATGCTCTTTATCATTTAAATCCAGCTTTCTGTAACATTGTCCGCCTCACTTAAGCTGAAGCAGGTATTTGTCCCTCAACCTGTTCAACAGGCCCGTGATCGCCCGGCCCGCGTAATCCGGATACGTCCATTCCAGGGGATGGTAGGAACCATCACGGTAAACGAGCGTCACGTCTGCATAAATTCCGTCCCGCAGGTAGGGCCTGTGGGAATATGGCTTTCCCGTCGCCAGGATCAGGTGGCAGCGGTTTATGTAGCCGGGGTCGATATTGATCCTTCTGCGGCCTTCCGCAACAGGGCTGTCCTCGATCCCGTTGGTAATTAATTTTATGTCGGGCAGCGATTCGGGCCTGATCAGCTCTTCAAAAGCTACCATCCTGCGGACCAGCCCCGGCCCCATCTCCCTCTCATAATAGTCCGTGTAATCGAACGGAAGGGGCTCGCTGACCAAATCGGGCCTGCCGAAACGGCCGGCCAGTTCCTTTATGACGACTTCCAGGAGCTGCCGGTCTGCCGAAAACAGGCTCACGATCAGTTTTGCCCGGTCTGCTTCAGCCGGCCTGCTCACAGTGAATTTTTCAACTCCTCTGCCGTGACCGTGGCGGTTCCGATTTTCCCGACCACTATTCCCGCAGCCTTATTGGCGAGATACGCAGCCTCTCGGTAAGCGGCCCCCGCAGCCATGCTCAGGGCGAAAATTCCGATCACGGTGTCGCCCGCTCCGGTCACGTCAAAAACCTCTTTCCCCATTGCCGGGATATGGACGTTTTCGCCGTCTCTCGTAAAAAGATTCATCCCCCTCTCTCCGCGGGTGATAAGAAGGCATTTGAAATCGCAATTTTTCAGGAGGTCTGCAGCTGCGGACGCGATCAATGCCTCCTTGCCGCGCTCCTGCCCGTTCAAATCGACTATCCCCATCGCCGCTTCGGCTTCCAGGTGATTAGGGGTTATCACGTCAAGGCCCCTGTAAAAATACAGGTCCCTGCGCTTCGGATCGACGCATGTGACTATGCGGGTGTCTTTTGTGATGTTGCGCAAGCCGTCCAGGAGCTTGTCGGAAACAATGCCCTTGTTGTAATCCGAAATTACAATCGCCCCCAGCCGGTCCCTCTCGGATTCCACAAATTCCAGGATTTTTTCAATGCTGGACGCCAGCACAGGTTTTTTGCTTTCCCGGTCGAACCTGACAACCTGTTGGCTATGGGCGACTATCCTTGTCTTGACAGTCGTCGGGCGTTCCTCTTTTATGATTCCTTCGGATCCGATGCCCGAGTCTTCCAATTTCTTCACAAGCCAGCGACCCATCTGGTCGTTGCCGACGACACCGGCAATGAGGGCGCTGCCGCCCGCCGAGACTATGTTGTTCAAAACGTTTGCCGAGCCGCCAAGCATCTGGCTCTCCCGGGCGACTTCCACGACCGGCACAGGGGCTTCGGGAGATATCCTCGACACCCTGCCCCAGATGAAATGGTCCACCATGACATCCCCGATGACCAATACATTTGTCCCAGCAAAATTGTCAATAATTTTAAAAGCTTTTTTCTTTGTGAGCAATCCCTTCATTATTGAGTTTCTTTTTTCCTCCGTCCGGCTCTTATACCGAAAAGCGCTTCCTGTGCCACCGCCAGGCAGTTTCGATTATGCTGTCAAGGTCCGGGAACTTCGGGTCCCATCGCAATTCGTTAACGATCTTGCCGGAACTGGCCACAAGTCGGCCGGGATCTCCCTTCCTCCTCGGACCCTCCTTGATAGCTATCTTCTTTCCCGTAACCCTTTCCGTGCTTTCAATCACCTTTCTTACGGAAAACCCTTTGCCGTTGCCGAGATTGAAAAAGAAGGCCCCTTCTTTTTTTTCGATATGGTCCAGGGCCTTTATATGGGCATCCGCAAGATCGTTCACATGAATATAGTCGCGGATGCATGTGCCGTCCGGGGTATTGTAATCCGTGCCGAAAACGGTCACTTCCTTCCTTCTCCCCAGGGCGCAATCGAGCAATATGGGGATCAAATGGGTTTCAGGGGTATGGTCTTCACCTATTTGTCCTTCCGGGTCAGCCCCGGCCGCATTAAAATACCGCAGGCAGACAGACCTGATCCCGTAAGCTTCAAAGTATTTCTTCAGCATTCCCTCTATGATCAGCTTTGTGGAACCGTAAACATTGGTCGGTTCCGTCGGATGGTCCTCCCTGATCGGCACGTGCACGGGGTCTCCGTAAACGGCGGCACTCGATGAAAACACGATCTTTTTCACCCCTGCTTCCAGCATGGCACCCAGGAGGTTGATTCCGTTTGATAAATTGTTCTGGTAATACCTGTGCGGGTCCTCCTCCGACTCGCCGACGAGACTGCTGGCCGCAAAGTGCACAACCGAATCTATCTTTTTTTCACGCATTATTTTTGACAGCAGGGCCACGTCGGCAAGGTCGCCCTCGAAGAATTCGCCTGCCGAGACCATTTCGCGGTGGCCGCGCGAGAGGTTGTCGAAAACAACGGTTTCAAGTCCGTACCGGGACAGCAGCTTGACTACATGCGATCCTATATATCCCGCCCCTCCGGTTACAAGAATCATCCGGCAGTCTTCTCCCTGAAGTACCCCAGGACAAGCCGGAGCCCTTCATCGATTTTGACTTCTGGTTCCCACCCCAATACTTTTTTCGCCTTGGAGATATCAGGCCTCCTCACTTTCGGGTCATCTTCGGGCAGGTCCTCAAAAATAATGGGGCTCCTGCTTCCGCACACCTGGATGATTTTTTGCGCAAGTTCCCCTACTGTTATCTCCTCTGGATTGCCCAGATTAACAGGATAGGACTCGTCGGACTGCAGCAACAGGTAAATGCCCCGCACCAGGTCATTCACGTGGCAGAAACTCCGGGTCTGCTTTCCGTCCCCGAAAATAGTTATGTCCTCGCCCGTCAACGCCTGCCGCATGAACGTCGGCAGCGCCCGGCCGTCTTCGAGCCTCATTCGCGGTCCATAAGTATTAAAAATCCTTACTATCCTTGTGGAAATCCCTTCGTGCCGGCTGTAAGCCATGGTCATAGCTTCAGCAAAACGCTTCGCCTCATCATAGACCCCTCGGGGGCCGACCGGGTTGACATGCCCCCAGTAATCCTCCGACTGGGGATGCTCAAGGGGATCGCCATAGCATTCGGATGTTGACGCCAGCAGGAACCTGGCCTTCTTGGCCTTCGCCAGGCCCAGGGCCTTGTGAGTACCCAGGGAGCCGACTTTAAGCGTATGGATCGGCAACTTCAGGTAGTCTATCGGGCTTGCCGGCGAGGCAAAGTGCAGGATATTGTCTATTTTACCGTCAACGTGAATAAAATCGGTCACATCATGCTTTATGAAACGAAACCCCTCATGTCCGAACAAATGGGCGATGTTTCCGGGGTCGCCGGTTATGAGGTTGTCGATACAGATCACCTCATGGCCCCTGGCGAGGAAGTAGTCACAAAGGTGGCTTCCCAGAAATCCGGCCCCTCCCGTGATTACAGTTCTCTCCATTGCCCTTTTTTCCATGTAAACACAAAGTCCAAGAATGCTATTATTATAGGACTTTTTTGTCAATTCATTTCTGGAAATCCTTCTTGACTAAAAGCTCAAAAGAATATAGTGAACATGACTTTAACTTACCGGATTGGAATTATAATGGAAGACGAAAACGAACTTTTAAAAATAAAAAAGGGGAAAATCGAATCACTCAAGGCCGAGGGTGTCGATCTTTACCCCAATGACGTCAAAGTCACGTCCACGAGCAAGGATATAACCGACCGTCTAGGCGGTTTGGATAATGAGGAGCTGGAAAAAATTGAAGAGGTCTTCTCGCTGGCAGGGCGGATCATGGCGCTGCGCGACTTCGGGAAGGCATCTTTCGTCACCATCCAGGACCGCAAGGGCAGGATCCAGGTATACGTCCGGCGCGACAAGGTGGGAGAAAAAGAGTTCGCCATTTTCAAAAAGCTGGAAGTAGGCGATATAATCTGGGTTTCCGGGCGCGTTTTCAAGACGCGCACTAAAGAGCTTACAATTGAAGCAAGGGGGTTGAGGCTCCTGGCCAAAGCAACCCAAACTTTCCCGGAAAAATGGCACGGCCTTACGGACACTGAAATCCGTTATCGCCAAAGGTACCTTGATCTGATCGTGAATCCCAGGGTTAAGCAGGTTTTCGAGACCCGCAGCCGCATTATCCAACTTATCCGCAGTTTCATGCTGGAGAGAGACTTCCTCGAGGTGGAAACCCCAATGATGCAGCCCATGCCCGGAGGGGCCATGGCAAAGCCGTTCAAAACGTTCCACAATGCGCTGGGGATGGATTTTTACCTGCGGATCGCGCCTGAGCTTTACCTCAAGAGACTTGTCGTGGGCGGGATGGAAAGGGTCTTTGAAATCAACAGGAACTTCAGGAATGAGGGCATTTCAACTTTCCACAACCCCGAATTCACAATGATGGAATTCTACATGGCTTATGCAACTTACGAGGACCTGATGGACATCACCGAGGAGTTGCTCGTGTACCTGTGCCGCCGGCTTTTCGGGAAGCTCGATATTTCGTATCAGGGGGCCGAACTTGATTTCACGCCTCCCTTCCAGAGGATTACTGTCGTGGACGCGCTGATCAAGTACGCCGGGGTCGATCCGGCAATTATATACGACAGGGAAAAACTGCTCGATTTTGCCTTGAAATCAAATGTTCCCGTCGACAAGAATGAGTCCTGGGGCAAGGTTCTCATGGCAATCTTTGACGAAAAAGTAGAACAGAAGCTTGTCCTGCCGACTTTCGTCACGCAGTACCCCCTGGCAGTTTCGCCGTTGTCGCGGAAGAACCCCGCTGATCCCAGATTTACCGACAGATTCGAGCTGTATATCTGCGGCAAGGAGATCGCGAACGCATTTTCGGAGTTAAACGACCCCTACGATCAGCGTGAGCGCTTTGCGATCCAATTGCAGGAAAAAGAATCAGGCGACGAAGAGGCCCACGAGATGGATGAGGATTTCATCAGAGCCCTGGAGTATGGAATGCCGCCCACGGCGGGAGAGGGCATCGGGATTGACCGCCTTGTCATGATTTTTACCGATTCGGCATCGATCCGGGATGTCATTCTCTTCCCCCATTTGAGGATCAGAGAGTCAATTAAATGAAATACTCCCTTGGCCGTAAAGCAACCCTGTTCACCATTCGGCAAACAAAAATATGTATGAACTGTTTATAAGTCTGCGTTATCTCAGGGCGCGGAGAAAACAAGTGTTCGTGTCCGTCATAACGTTCATCTCCATCGGCGGAATACTGCTCGGTGTAGCCGCCCTCATTATTGTCCTTGCCGTAATGAACGGTTTTGAATCGGAGCTGCGCAACAAAATCCTCGGCATAAATTCCCATATTGTTCTGACGGAATACGGCGGGCCCATGGAAAACCCGCAGGCCGTCATGAAGGAAATAGAAAATGTGAAGGGCGTAGTTGCGTCGACCCCTTTTATTTACAGCCAGGCCATGTTGAGGAGATCGGGGGAAATAAGCGGCGTTGTCCTGAGGGGACTCGATCCCGCCACCGCCACGAAAGTCATAAGCCTGGGGAAAATGGAGGCCGGCCAACTCTCCTATCTCACTGCCGAAGGCCGCATCGGATTAGGGGATATCAAGGACAAGGACACCCCCGGGATAATCATCGGCAGGGAACTCGCGAAAAACTTGGGGATATCTCTCTTTGATTCCGTTGAAATCCTCTCTCCCATGGGGATTTCCACTCCGATGGGAATGGTGCCGCGCATAAAACCATTCCTTGTAGTAGGCATTTTCGATTCGGGGTTTTTTGAATACGATGCCACCCTGGCATTTACATCCCTTCAAGACAGCCAGAACCTGCTTAATATGGGCGACAAGGTGACCGGAATTGAAATAAAAGTGGATGATATCCACCAGGCAAGGTCCATAGCCCAGCGGATTGTTGAAAAGCTTGGGTCTCCATTCTGGGCGAGGGACTGGATGCAGATGAATAAAAACCTTTTTGCAGCGCTCAAGCTGGAAAAAAGGGTCATGTTCATCATTCTGGCACTCATTGTGCTGGTCGCCGCATTTAATATAATCTGCACCCTGATAATGGTAGTCATGGAAAAGAACAAGGATATAGCGATACTCAAGTCGATGGGCGCCACATCCCGGGGCATAATGAAGATCTTCGTCCTGCAGGGTCTTATTATCGGCTCGGTAGGCACTTTTTTCGGTGCGGCGACAGGCCTGCTGATTGCAACGAACCTGTCCCAGATTTCGCTCTATATCGAGAAGCTGCTGGGGATCAAGATCCTTCCGAGCGATGTATACTACCTGAGCTCTCTGCCTTCCCAGGTAAATTACTGGGATCTGGTGGTAATTATCCTGGGCAGCCTGTTGATAAGTTTTCTGGCCACACTTTATCCCTCCTGGAGCGCGTCCAGGCTGGATCCAGCTGAAGCGCTGCGGTATGAGTGAGGCATATGGATCATAAAAACAAAACGGCCGCCATCAAGGCTGTAAACCTCAGAAAGTCTTTCCAAAAGGACGGGACCCGGATGGATATCCTCAAGGATCTTGATTTCGAGATAAGCGCGGGGGAATCTGTAGCAATTCTCGGGGCCTCGGGGGCGGGGAAAAGCACCCTTCTGCACATCCTGGGCACGCTCGATCATCCCACTTCCGGCAACCTTTTCATAAATGGTGAGGACGTGTTCAGCTACGATGAGAGGAAACTTGCTGAAATGCGCAACAGGAAGATCGGTTTTGTCTTCCAGTTCCATCACCTGCTCCCCGAATTCACCAGCCTGGAAAATGTCATGATGCCTGCCCTGATCAACGGGATGCCGAAGCGTGAAGCGCGCAGCAGGGCCGAGTTTGTCTTGAACGAGGTAAGTCTTGGTGATAGAGTGACGCACAAACCCGGGGAGCTCTCCGGGGGAGAGCAGCAGAGGGTTGCCGTGGCTAGGGCCGTAATTATGGAGCCGGACATTATTCTTGCTGATGAGCCCACAGGCAACCTGGACACAGAAACCGGAGAACGGGTCCAGGATGTTTTAATAAACCTGAACAAATCCAGGGGCATCACCCTGATAGTTGTGACCCACAATCAGCTTCTGGCCGAACGTTTAGATCGCAGTATCGGTTTACGCGATGGAAAGATCAGCAGGATGTAGATGGAAAGATTGTCCCGTGTAGTATGCAGTGCCTTTTTTTTACTCATTTGTTTGTTCTTTTTTCACAATGCCGACGCCGAAGAGCTCAAGAAAATCGCCCTTTTCCCCTTTGAAATAAACAGTCCCGGCGACTCAAGCACAATCCAGCAAAATATCAATGAAGGCCTGATCAGGGGCCTTTCCCGCTCAAAGCAGGTCCGCATCATGGACCCCCAGCAATATTCAAACCTTATCAAACAGAAGACCCCCAATGAAGCGCTCGCCCTGAGCGTCGGGAACCAGATCGGGGCCGACTACGTCCTGATCGGCAGCGCTTTCCGGATAGGCGAGGACCTGAGTCTCGACGCCCGGGTAATCGATATCAAAGCCGGGAAAGCAATCTCTGATTTCTTTGCCCAGGGCAAGGGGGGCATTTCCGATTCGGTCAGGGTTGCGTCCGACCTTGCAACAAAGGTGCTCACAACCGTTTTCGGAAAAAAGAAAGTCGACAGGGTTGTGTTCAAAGGGAACCGGAAGATCGAGGCAACGGCTATCCAGAATGTTATTAAAATTTCCAAGGGCCGGATTTTTTCCGACGAAGAACTCTCACAGGATATAAAAGCCATTTACAAAATGGGCTATTTCAATGATGTCCAGGCCGACGTCACCGATACTCCCGAAGGACTTGTGGTTACTTTCATTGTCGACGAGAAGCCCCTTATCAGCCAGATAAGGATCAAGGGGAACGACGCGGTCTCCACCAAGGACATCGAAGCTGTCCTCAGCACCAAGCCCAAGCAGTTCATAGATGGCGACAAACTCAGGAATGATGCCGAGAAGGTAAAGGAACTTTTCCTCAACAAAGGATACCTCAATGCCGAGGTAAAATACGACAGCGAGAGGCGCGACAAGGACATTATAGTTAATTTCAATATCACTGAAGGCGACCAACTTTATATCAAGACGATCAGCTTTGATGGGAATCAGGCCTTCAGCGACAAGCAACTGAAAAAATTAATGGAGACCGACGAAAAAGGCCTGTTCTCCATGTTCACGGACTCCGGCCTCCTGAAAAAAGACAAGCTGAAGGAAGACGTAAATAAAATAAATGCCTTCTACCTGAATAACGGTTACATACACGCCAGGGTGGGCGATCCGGAAGTCACCCATGATAAGAAATGGATATATGTTAAGATAAAAATAACCGAAGGAAAAAGATACCGGGTCGGGAAAGTGACGATATCGGGAGACACTCTCTCCGTCAGCCGTGAAGAACTGCTGAAAAAGTTAAAGATCAACAAAAAGGATTATTACGACAGGGAATCTGTGGTGAAGGACATTGATGATTTCACCCAGTCGGCCAACGACGAGGGCTATGCTTATGCCGAGGTCGCGCCCAATATAGTGCCGATGGACGCAACCCAAATGGTCGACATCGATTATCACCTTACCAAGGGCGACAAGGTCTTTTTCAACCGCATTGAAATCTCCGGCAATACGAAAACTCGGGATAAGGTCATCCGTCGCCAGATCTCGATCGTCGAAGGCGACCTCTTCAGCCGGGGCAAGCTGAAGGATAGCTATAACCGGTTGAACAGGATGAGGTATTTCGAAGAGATCGATTTCCAGACCGAAAAAGGGCCGGATAAAGACCTGATGGATGTTGTCATCAAAGTCAAAGAGAAGCCGACGGGCATGTTCAGCATCGGCGCCGGATACAGCGCCCTCGACAAGGCCATGATCATGGCCCAGATTTCCCAGCAGAACCTGTTCGGCAGGGGCCAGAGCCTCGGATTGAATGCTTCTATAGGAGCAAGTTCAAGCAACTACGATATTTTCTTTATCGAACCTTTCCTTTTTGATCTACCGCTGTGGAGCAAATACGATCTATGGCGCACCACCCGCGAATACGACACTTACGACCTGACTTCAAAGGGTTTGGGGGCAACTTTTGGCTATCCTGTCTGGGAAAAGATTATCGGCTATATCGGATACAGGCTGGCCGACAACGACGTGAGCAACGTCAGCGAGAATGCGTCAAGCTATATAAAAGACCAGGAGGGGAAGACCGTATCGAGCGGACTCACCCTGACTCTTTCGAGAGACAGCACCGACGATTCAATGTTCCCCACGAAAGGAACCAGAAACAACGTATCAGTAGAGTATACCGGGGGCTTCCTGCAGGGGGACACTGCTTACACGAAGTACACGGGCACGTCCACCTGGTTTTACCCCTTGCCTCTTGAGACTGTCTTCGGGATACGCGGAAGGATAGGTTACATGGAGGGCCGGGAGGGAAAAGCCATTCCGGTCTATGACAAATTCTACCTGGGCGGGATAAACTCGCTCAGAGGGCTCCGGAACGTCGGCCCGACCGACCCTGTTACAGGAGACGTTATCGGCGGCACTACAATGCTCAACTTCAACGTCGAACTTGTATTCCCCCTGGTCAAAAGCGCGGGTATGAAAGGGGTCATTTTTTTCGATACGGGCAATGCCTGGGAATCGGGATATTACCTGGACGATATGAGAAAGACCGCGGGCGTGGGAATCAGGTGGTATTCGCCCATTGGCCCGCTGCGGCTTGAATGGGGATATGTCCTTGACAGAAAGGATAACGAAGCTGCAAGCAGATTTGAATTCACAATCGGATTTTTCATGTAAACCGGACAAGGGGGAACGAATATGAAAAGAATTATTCCAGCATTGTTAATCATCTGCGTTATTATCACAGCCCCCGTGCCTGTGTCGGCACAGCGAATCGGCTTTATCGATATGGAACAGATAATAATGCAATCTGATGCCGGGAAAAAAGGGACCGCCTTGCTGAAGAGCAGTTATGAAAAAAAACAGCAAGCCATCCAGAAGAGGGAGGCGGAACTGGAAAAAGACAAGGAAAAGCTCAAGCAGCAGCAGTCCGCGGGTCTCCTCAAAGAATCCGCCCTGAAGGAAATGGAGCACGAATATACTTCAAAATTCAGGGAATATCAGAAGCTTGTAGCCGATTCTAATGAGGAACTGGCAAAGGAAAAACAGGAGTTCAT
>CAZKYN010000059.1:0-14803 GCA_964556675.1 uncultured Syntrophaceae bacterium | reverse complement strand
CCGGTTTGCCTTGTCGTAGGAGCTTTTGAATATAATCGGAATACCAAGCTCGCCGGCGATTTGCTTGAGCCGGGATGCCGTCTGCCTGGCCAGCTTACGGCTCTCGATCACGCATGGGCCCGCTATAAGGACGAAGGGAGCCCCTCCTCCTATTTCGAAGTCCCTGATCCGAATTCTCCTCATCTCTCAACCTCTTTTCCGGTTTAAAAAATATGCCATTCTGAGAGAGCTTGCAGCAGAAGATTCTCAAGATCTCCCGTTCCGCTCAGAATGATATTGAAAATTTCGGTCATCTGAGGAGGCGCCGCACGGTGAATCTATCTTCATTTACAGCTTCCTGTAAAGAAAATAGATGCCTCCTTCGAGCTGATTCTTATCCCCGCAGCAGAGCACTACGGCCTGCTTTTCCCGTACCTGCAGGCAATTATAAAATATTTAAGGCTGTTCAAATATGCTCAGGGATGCGCGCCGAAACCCTGGCGCGAATTGGGAGGGAGTTCAAACGCAAAGCAGAGAACAGGCGTTTTCGACAACCTTTTTATTCCTTGTACTTCTGCTGCAGAATCCTGATCTTCAGCTGGGGTATTTTCCTCCCCGCCTTTGATTCCGGGTTCAGCTCGTAAGCGGCAGTATACTCGCGCAAGGCGTCCGCCAGCAGCCCCTTCCTTTCATACGCCGCCCCGAGGTTGTAGTGGGCGGCATCATCGTCCTTGTCGTATTTAAGAGCGGTCCTGTAACTTTCGATCTCCTTGTCCGCGTTGCCCATGAGCCCATAGACATGCCCGATGCCGGAATAGACCCCGGATTTTTTGGCCGTTGTCTTTAGCAGCTTTTGATAGGCCCCCAGTGCCTTGTTGTAATCCTTTTGCCGGGAATAGTACTCTGCGAGGAAATTCAGAACCTGGGCGTTGGGTTGGGCTGTCGCGCACTTCTCGTAGTTGGCGGCCGCGCGTTTCTGGTCTCCGAGCTTCTCGTACGTGTAGCCCAGATTATAGAAAACCTGCGAATCCCGCGATCCGAGCTGCACGGCCTTCTCGTAGGCGCCGGCTGATTCGCGCATCCGGCCGGCCTGGCCCAGGGTATACCCGAGGCCCGCGTAAAGCACGGAGTTCCCCCGCGATTTTGGGGAGGCCTTGATAGCCCGCTGATACACGGAAACAGCCTCTTTGAACCTTTTTTCCGCGGTGTAGATATCCGCGAGCTTCGCCAGCGCCTCATATTCATTCGGCTTGATTTTGAGCACCTGTTCGAGCTCGGTTGCCGCCTCGCGATACTGCTTCCGTTTTTCATATGAAAGGGCGAGGTTGTAGCGGATCACGGGGTCTCGCGGGTTCAGAGAGAGGGCCTTCTTGTAGCTCGCCACCTCCTCTTTCTCCATTCCCTTTTTCCCATAGGCGAAACCGAGGTTGGCGTGGGCGGCGGCATTCTTCGGTGCAAGCCTGGCAAGCTCCGAATAATACTTTATCGCCTCATCGATCTTGTTCGCTTTGAGGGAAGAGCTCGCAAGAGCCGTGAGGACGCCTATGTCGCCGGGCTTTTCCCTGTGGACCTCGCGGTACTGGGCGATTGCTTCGGCGGTCTTTCCCGAGCTCATGTAAATATCCGCCAGGTGCAGGCGCACTGCTGAATTTTTCGGGTTGACCTTCAGCGACTCGGCATAGCTGGCCGCCGCGGCGTCCTTTTTGCCGGTCTTCTCATAGCACAGGGCCAGATTCGCCCGGGCGGAGGCGTCCCCGGGGCTCAGCTCAACGAGCCGCTTGCAGTACGGCAGGGCTTCGGCATAATTCTTACTGTCCAGGTAAGCCTTGGTAAGCTCGATCAGGGTTGGAAGGTCGTCGGGCCTGATCTTCAGTATGGATTTATACTGTTCGATCGCGCTGGCTTGCTTGCCCTGCTGTGCGTAGGAAGCGGCCAGCATCTTGTGGACGGTGATATCGTTTTTATTGGAATCGAGCGCCTTCTTCAGGTATTCGATCTGGCTCTTGCCCTCGCCCGAGCCCTTGGCCAGCCTCAGCCAGTCCTGGGGCGTGACGGTGACCTTCACTGGTATGTCCGCCAGCACCTCATCGCCCCTCCTGACCTTGATCGAATAGTTGGAATTGCCCTTCCCCGCCCGGTTTTCGGCAATTACCTTATCGACCAGTTCCACGCCTTTCAGCAGGACGCCGATATCGTTGCCGGCGCCCAGCGCCTCGAAATCCGCAGTGATCCCCCGGCTGAAGAAGGAATCGGTCACGACCTTCTTGATTACAAATTCGTCCCGATAGGTCACCTCGAAAGTATCGGAGGAAGTCAGCTTCAGTTCCTTGCCGTTCAGCTCCATTTCGAGGTGGTCGAGCGAGGGCTTTTTCATCAGCGAACCGATCAGTCTCGGATCGCTAACGAGCTTTACAGCCGCGGCGGCCGCCACCGCAACGGCGATAATTATGGCCGCGTACTTGCCAATGCGCTTGAAATTGAAGCCGCTTCGCCTTTTTCTCTGTTTTACCGGACCCTCGTCCAGGTCCCGTTCCGACCTGTAATAATCCATCTGGCTCTTTATCCCCTTGGGTGATATTTTTTATGGACTTCCCGCAGCCTGTCCCTCGTCACATGGGTATAAATCTGAGTTGTGGCTATATCCGCGTGCCCAAGCATAATCTGGACCGACCGCAGGTCGGCTCCTCCTTCCAGCAGATGAGTGGCGAAGGAATGCCGGAATGTGTGGGGATGTATTTTCTTCGCCAGGCCCGCCTTGTTAGCATACTTGCGCACTATTTTCCAGAATGCCTGCCGGGTCAGGCCCTTTCCGGACCTGCCAAGAAAAAGCGTGTTGGCGCTCCCGCGCCGGGCGAGCCCCGGTCTGGCCGTCTCCAGATACTGCTGAACGTACCCGAGAGCTACCCTGCCCACGGGGACTATCCTTTCCTTCCCGCCCTTGCCGAACGCGATCAGGAACCCGGTCTGTTCGTTGAGGTTGTTGACGCTCAGCGTTATCAGCTCCGATACCCGCAGTCCAGTCGCATACATCAACTCCAGCATCGCCCTGTCCCTGAGGCCGCCCGCACTCGCGGGATCGGGGGCGTTGAGGAGCCGCTCCATTTCCTGCCGGCTCAGCGTATCCGGAAGGTGCAGCCAGGTCTTTGCCAGCTCTATGTGCGCCGCCGGATCCTCAAGGGCGGCCCTCTCCCGGAGAAGGAATTTATGGAAGCCACGCATGGCCGCCAGCGCCCGGTTGACGCTCCGGGCGGACAGGCCCTCCTTTTTAAGTTCGCCGAGAAAAGAGATTATGCCGTCCGGCCTTATTTCCGCCGCACCGATGCCGTTTTTCGCCATGAACTGCGCGTAGCGCCCCAGGTCTCGGCCGTATGCGTCCAGGGTGTGCAGGGAGGCGCCTTTTTCGACGGCAAGGAAATTCAGGTAAGAGTCGATCAGCCGGTGCATGCAGGATCTCCATTTCCGGTTTTAGCCAATGAAGCCATCCAGGTAAAGCGTTTTTTGCTTCCAGGGGGAATTGCGCGCCAATTAAGCATTCAATTGACATGCTGTAATTAATATGAGAAATATTCATCCGCTTTCCCTGGATTTCCTATTAACAACAAACCGAAAAGGAGGCCACATGAAAAGATACATCTTTGTCCTGTCATTTGTTTGTCTTTTTGTATTCGCTTTCTCCCTGCCGGCATTTGCGCAGAAATCCGACACTATACGGGTCGGTGTTTTCCTTCCCATGACGGGCGGCGTCGCCGCTTACGGGCAGGAGGAATGGGAGGGCATCCAGGTGGCGCACCAGATGCAGCCCACGGTGCTGGGCAGGAAAGTGGAGCTTTTCCTGGTGGATGAAAAAAGCGACAGGATCGAGGCCGCCAACGCGGTAAGCCGCCTCATCCAGAACAACAAGGCAGTGGCCATCCTCGGTTCCGCCACGAGCAGCAATACAATGGCCGGTTCGGCAGTGGCGGAAAAGGCGAAGATTCCCATGATCTCCCCGACGGCTACCGACCCGCGCGTCGTCCAGAACAAGAAATTCATGTTCCGGGTCTGTTTCACGGATTCGTTCCAGGGCGAAGTCGCGGCCAAATACGTATATAACAACCTGAAGGCCCGGAGGGCCGCCATGCTGATCGACCAGGCGCAGGACTACTCTGTCGACCTCGGAAAGATCTTCGAGAAGAGCTTTACGAAGCTCGGCGGCAAGGTCGTGATCACAACCTACTGCCGCAGCGGCGACCAGGACTTCAGCGCCCAGCTGGCGAGCATTAAAAAGGCCAAGGCGGATGTCCTCTATCTTCCGAACTACTACACCGAGGACGCGCTCATTTGCAGGCAGGCTGCCGAGACCGGCTTGAAGATAAAGATCATGTCAGCCGACGGCGCCCAGAACGACGTGCTCCTTAAGGTCGGCGGCAAGGCTGTCGAGGGCTTTGCGCTGACCGGCCATTTCGACAAGGAAGGCGCGACCACCAAGCTGGCCAGGGCGTTCCTGAAGACTTTCAAGGAAAAGTACAAGAAGGACTCCCCCGCTTTCTCCGCCCTGGGGGCCGATTCTTATTTCCTCCTGATTGACGCAATCAAGCGGGCCAATTCGACAGACGGGCAGAAGGTCAGGGATCAGTTGGCCAGGACCAAAAAATTCCAGGCGGTGTCCGGGATCATCAACATCGGCCAGGACGGCAATGCGGTGAAGAGCGCCGTAATCCTGCAAGTCAAGGACGGCAGGTTCCAGTACCTGACGACAGTCAACCCGTAGCAGGTGAAATTGAAGGAAGCATGGAACATGAGGGGGCGAAAAGGTTTTCGCCCCCCTGTTTTTATCACTTGAAATTTTTATGGACCTGGACATTTTAGCCCAGCAGCTTATTAACGGCATATCCCTCGGGTGCCTCTACGGCCTGATCGCCCTTGGATACACAATGGTTTACGGGGTGATCCGACTGATCAACTTCGCCCACGGCGACGTCATGATGATGGGCTGCTATTTCGCCTTTTACGGTATCCTGGTCTTTACCCTCCCCTGGTGGTCGTCATTCGTAATCGCAATCGTCCTGACGGCGCTGCTCGGCGTGGTTATCGACCGTGGCGCGTACAGGCCGGTCCGCAATGCCCCGCGCATTTCCGCCCTGATCACGGCCATAGGCGTTTCATTCTTCCTGGAGAACCTGGGCATCGTGATTTTCGGCGGACAGCCGAAGGCATTCCCCCGCCCCGATTTCTTCGGAGAGATAAGGGAGTTCGGCGGGATCATGTTCACGGACCTGCTTATCTGGACGCCCCTGCTGACCATTGCCCTGCTCGCGGCCATCCTCTTCGTGCTCTATAAAACAAACACCGGACGGGCGATGCGCGCCATAGCGAGGGACATGGAGACTACCATGCTGATGGGAGTCAACGTGAACCGGATAATCGCGATCACCTTTGCTGTCGGCTCGGCGGCTGCTGCGGCGGGCGGGATCATGTGGGCGATGAAATACCCCCAGATAAACCCGCTTATGGGGATTATACCCGGGCTCAAGGCCTTTGTCGCGGCGGTCGTCGGCGGCATCGGCAACGTCACCGGGGCCATGCTGGGCGGCCTTATCCTGGGGATAATGGAAATCATGCTCGTTGCGCTGTACCCGGACCTGGGCGGGTACCGCGACGCGCTCGCTTTCGGGCTGCTCATATTGATACTGCTTTTCAGGCCCACCGGCCTGATGGGACAGAAACTGCCGGATTGATTCGATGGAGAACTCGCGCAGCACAAAACAGTTCCTCTGGATTGTCGTCCTGGGCGCCTTCGCCGCGTTCCTCTATTACATGGACTCGAGCGGAACGGATTACCAGATCAGGATCCTGATCGCGTGCGCAATCTTCGTGGTCTTCGCAGCGAGCTATAACCTCACAAATGGCGTGACCGGGCAGTTCTCCCTGGGTCCCAATGCATTCGCCGCGGTGGGCGCTTATACGGCCGCCCTGCTGACGCTGACGCCCGCGGAAAAGGAGCTGTCATTCATTCTCGACCCGCTTATCTGGCCGCTGAACGTGGTGCAGGCGCCCTTCATAGTCGCCCTGCTGGCGGGCGGTTTTTTTGCCGCCCTGCTCGGGTTCCTGATGGGATTCCCGGTGTTCCGGGTACGGGGCGATTATCTCGCCATAGTTACCCTGGGATTCGGGGAGGTTGTCGTTGTCGTGGCCACCAACGCGCAGAGCGTCACGAACGGTCCCCTGGGACTGAAAGCCATTGCCGATTACACAAACCTGTGGTGGGCCTGGGGGGCTGCCGTTGTCACAATTTTCATCATCACCCGACTCGTCCGGAGCAGTTACGGCCTGGCGCTCAAGGCGATCAAGTACGACGAGGCCGCGGCGGAATCGATCGGAATAAACACTTTCTGGCATAAGATGCTCTCCTTTACGATCAGCGCCTTTTTCGCCGGGATCGGCGGCGGTCTGCTGGCCCATCTCATTACCACGATCTCCCCCACCCTGTTCACTTTCTTCCTCACATTCAATATCCTGATCATGATAGTGCTTGGAGGGCTGGGCAGCACGACGGGAGCGGTCATTGCCGCGGTCCTGATCACGTGGAGCGGAGAGGCGCTGCGATTCGTGGAGGAGCCCATGACTTTCGGGTCGGTAGAGGTCCCGGGCATCCCGGGAATGCGGATGGTCATCTTCTCGTTCCTGCTGGTCATCCTTATGATCTTCGCTCGCCGCGGCCTGATGGGTACGGCGGAATTTTCCTGGGACTGGGTCATAAATAAATTCAAATCGGCCCGCCGGAGTGTTTCCTGATGGACTTTTTCGCGGCCCGCAATATCACAATGAGATTCGGGGGACTGACCGCCGTCGACGGCTTCACCCTGTCGCTCCACAAAGGCGAACTAGCGGGGATCATCGGCCCCAACGGCGCCGGCAAAACAACTGTCTTTAACATGATTTCGGGCTATTACCAGCCGACCTCGGGGAGCATCGAGTTCCAGGGCCGCCGGATCGCTGGCATGAAGGCCAACAGGATAACCAAGCTCGGCATTGCCCGCACATTCCAGAACATCAGGCTTTTCCCCGACCTGACGGTGAGGGAAAACGTCATCATCGCCCGGCACTGCCGTCTCAAATCAGGCTTTATCGGGGCGATCCTTCGCCTGCCCCGCTATCAGGATGAAGAGAAGGAAATGAACGAAGTCGCGATGCAGCTGCTCGCCGAAGTCGGCCTGGAGAGAGCCGCCGGCGAGATATCCTCTTCCCTGCCCTACGGCATGCAGCGAAAACTGGAGATTGCGCGGGCGCTCGCCACCGGGCCGAAGCTGCTGCTGCTTGACGAGCCTGTGGCAGGCATGAACCCGCACGAGACAATGGAACTCCTCGATCTCATCCTGCGCCTGAAAGAGGCCCACGACCTGACAGTCCTGCTCATCGAGCACGATATGAAATTCGTAATGCGGATCTGCGAGAGGATCTCCGTCCTCGATTACGGCATCACAATCGCCGAGGGCACGCCCGCCGAGATACAGGCCGACCCCAGGGTGATCGAGGCATACCTGGGAGAGACGTCATGCTGAGCATCGTTTCCCTTAACGTTTCCTACGACGGCATCCACGCTCTGAAGGGTGTCTCCCTTGAGGTTACCGAGGGCAAAATCGTCGCTCTCGTCGGCGCCAACGGCGCCGGCAAGAGCACTCTGCTGCGCACGATCAGCGGCCTCGTCCCGGCTTCCTCCGGAAAGGTGAATTTCCTGGGCGGGGATATTACACGTCTGCCGGCGCACCGGATAGCGCGCGAGGGGATTGCCATGGTGCCCGAAGGACGAAAGGTATTCGCGGAGCTGAGCATCTACGAAAACCTGTTAATGGGGGCTTTCGCCCGCAAGGATACGGTCCAGGTCAGGAAAGATATCGACTGGGTATACGGCATCTTCCCCCGGCTGCGGGAGCGCTCTTCCCAGACGGCCGTGACGCTCTCGGGCGGAGAGCAGCAGATGCTGGCGCTCGGCCGCGCCCTCATGAGCCGCCCGAAACTGATCCTGCTCGACGAACCGTCGCTGGGTCTCGCGCCGCTGCTGATCAAGGAAGTCTTCCGCGTAATCTGCCAGATAAACCAGGAAGGGACCACGATCCTTCTTATTGAACAGAACGCGATGGCCGCCCTCAACATCGCCGATTACGGCTACGTCCTCGAGACCGGTTCCATAGTCCTTGAAGGCACGGGCAAGGACCTCCTCAACGACAGCCGGGTCAAAGAGGCGTATCTTGGGGAGAGCGTCAGATAAATTCAAATCATTATTTAAGGGAGCTATGCTGAATAACTGGGTTAAGGAATTCGACGGGTCAATCACGGTTTGCGATGACAAGGGCATAATTATCGATATGAACGACGCTGCCGTCAGGAATTTCGGGAAAGACCTGATAGGCAGGAGCCTCTTCGATTGTCATCCTGAATCCGCCGGGCGGAAACTCAGGGATTTGATGGACACGAGGAAAACAAACGTCTATTCAATCGAGAAGAACGGGATAAAGAAGCTCATCTGTCAATCGCCCTGGTATACCGCAGGCAAATACATGGGATTTATAGAAATTGTTATTGGAATCCCGGAGAATATGCCGCATTTCATCCGGGATGCGCAAAAGAAGTAGATCAAATTCAGGCAGGGGATTATCTAAAGGCCGTACATGGGCAAGATATTCCAGCGCGAATATTTTTTCAGGCTGATCCTGGTGATCGGCTCAACCCTCCTGGCGTTGGTGATCTGCGAATTCGGCCTGCGCGCCGTTTACGCCCTGAAGGACAAGGACGGCAAGTATTACGTTTACCCCCCCAATCTCCACAAAATCCAGAAAATCAAGGCCGGCAACATCTCCGGCGTCGGTGAAACCGCCAATTTCCGCACAAGCTCGGTCGGCATCAGGGGCGACGAGTTCTCCATCGACGACCAGTACCGGATCCTGGCAATAGGGGGCAGCACGACTGCCTGCCTTTATCTCGACCAGGAGAAGGCCTGGCCCCTCCTCCTGCAGAAAGACTTGAACGCCGTCACGGAATCAAAGATATGGGTAGGAAACGTCGGCAAGGCGGGCTTGAGTTCCCGGGAACATTACATGCATATGATGTACCTGCTTCCCCAGTACCCCAGAATCGATGCGGTCATTATCCTGGTGGGCTGCAATGACCTGTTCCGCAGACTTATCGAAGACAATAATTACGACCCGTATTTCCTGGACCACTACGAGACCTGGAAAAGGAAGCTGATTGCCGGAGCCTTTTCCGAAACGCCGTATTACAAGGGGAAGTTCAGGTTCAAGACCGGCTATTACGATCAATCAGCCATCGGAAACCTCTATGTCCGGATCAGGCAGATGTACACAAGGAGGACCCTGATCCAGGATGAAAAAGGCAATTACGTCGAACTTCTGAGGGACAACCGCAAGAACGCCCGGGAGATTGTCGGGAAATTACCCGACCTTGGCCCCGCCCTGGCCGAGTACGAGAAGAACCTCAACGCCGTCATCGATATCGCCAGGGCGAAATCCGTCCGCATCATCTTCGCTACCCAGCCCTCGCTCCTGAGGCGGGACATGCCCCGGAACGAGCAGAACCTTATCAATGCCGGGTGGATAGGAAGCGAAAAATCAGGCAGATATTACTCGTCGGATGCCCTTGCCGAGGGGCTCTCGCAATATAACGAGGCGCTGAAACGCGTCTGCCGGGTGCGCGGCGTGGAATGCATCGATCTCGCCGGAGCCCTTCCGCGAAGCACGAAAGTTTTTTATGACGAGGTCCATTTCAACGACAACGGCTCGCTGCTCACGGCGAAAGCCGTATTCGATTACCTGAGGCAGGCCCCGCCTTTCTCCCCGGCCCGGTGATCTTTCGGGGTCAGAGGAGCTTTCGGGCTTCCGCGACGGACATGTCGATATCCGGCCCGTGCACAATTCTATTTCCTGTATCCGCCCGTGATCTTCCTCACCATAGCTACGATCGCCTCGATCTGCACGCCGCCGTGCCGGTCGGCATCCTCGCCGTACCATCCGACCCAGTCCCAGCAGCCCGCCGGGTTGGGCAGGTATCCGCTGCTCCATGTTTTGTGGAGCAGGTAGTCGCGCCTGGCCTGTGGATAAAGGATAATGATGTTGTTTGTGTCCGCCCACCTGTTATACCCGGAATTGCTCACGAATTTCATTTGGACCTGCTCATGGCTCTGCTCGCAGCCATGGAGCGCGACATGCAGCCTGCACGGCTTCCCCGCAGCGCAAGCCGCCGGGACATAAAGATACCCGGTCGAGTCCATTCCCCTGCCGTCGGGTATAAAATAAGACTGGTCGAAGCTTATGACTTGCCGGTCGGAAGGGTCATCGTTGCGGCTGTTGAGCTTTCCATACAGCCATTTTAAAAGCTCGCCCGCGCCGTCATACCCGCAATTGCTGACGAAAGGCCTTATTGATTTCCCGCAGGCATTGTTGCCGGGCGAATTGAAGTCGGTCGGGAAAGTATGCCCGGCCTCGGATTCCCTGTAGCTGACCTTGTCGCGGCTGTACCAGCGGGAAAGCTCCTTGTCCAGCATCCTCATGACATTCGGTCCGACAATTGTATCACGTGTCCCGGCCCACATGAAGATTCGCCGTTCGGACAAGTTTTCCAGCCTGTCGATCTTTTTTCCGCTCCAGCGAGTCATATTGGCCTGGGGCCGCGAGATATCCGGCGTCGAGTTTTTCATACAGACAGCATAGTTCTGGTTTCGTGCGCAGTCGTACGGACCTCCCGCGAAGACGCCGAACCCCCGGGTGAAGACCGATGAATAGGCGATACCCAGTTGCACCGCCATAAAACCTCCGGACGACAGGCCCGATACGGATACTGTAGATGGGTCGACGTTATAAGCATGGAGGGCCGCGGGCCTGGGCTTCCCCGAGAGGAAGGCGATTTCAGTCTGCCCCATTGCCGCTCCGGCGCATGCAATCCAGAGGAAAATAATCCCTGAGGAAACGATCAGCCGCAATTTTGTGTCTGCTGTCACCGGCAAGCCTCCCGAAAGGTTTGAAGGATTATGGTCCGCATGGAGGGGGAATTTCAACAAATTAATTTGATGACCGGCCCTGCAAACCGGCGGGGTCTGTGCCTTGCATAAATCCATAGGACCGCGTCCTATGCCCCGGCGGAGACCAGTCCTATGCCGGTCCGGAAATCACTCCTTTCTGATTTCCGGACCGGCCCCGATTGCCTCGCTTTATAGCCCATGGTTAAAAGATATTGAAAGAAAACAGTGACGGAATCTTAATGCCCCAAAAACCTGAAAAGCTGCGGAGAAAGGGCCGCGCGATGGCAAAAGAACTGAAAAAGAGAAAAAAAGAAAAATCCGAAAAGATCGACAAGGCCTGGGACTTGGTTTCGGATTTGAACCCATACTAAAGGGTTCTGCAGTTTTTACCCCAATTCCCCCGTTCATAATGCGCTATGCGGGGATGGTGATTCCTTTAACCTGATATTTTCGCAAAATTGCCGTTGATATCTCCCTCCTGAAGCGGGGGCCTGAGCGCCCCCGTTTTTCTGACCTGCGGCTGAAAAACCCGGGGTCCGCGATGGCTCCCTCAAAGCCTTTGCGTTATAATTCCCATTACCGAAATGAAATATGTCTCAAATATATTTTTCCTGATATGGGAGTTTCCCCAGAATGTCCTCGGCGCCGTTCTGTTCGCAATCATGTATTTCCTTTATAAGCCCAGGGTCGAAAAGCATGAACAACGGTTCTTCATTGAAGGCAACGTGGGAATTTCTCTGGGGGCGTTTATTTTCTGGGCAGGCGAGCCGGAAAACAGAGGCTTCAATCTGCAGACCAACAAGCGCCATGAATACGGCCACGGCATTCAGTCGAAAATGCTTGGACCGCTTTATCTTCCATTCATAGGCTTCCCTTCCGCACTGCGCGCCCTTTACGCATTGCTCTATTTCCGGGTCAACAGGAAATCATGGGGCAACTACTATTCGGGATTTCCGGAAAAATGGGCCGACAGGCTGGGAAGAGTGGATTAAATTCGGTCCTTAAAGCCGTCGCCGCATCCCCTCCTTCTAGGGGATTGGATTAGAAGAAAATAATACCCGCCCTTATATCCGGACGATCGCCTTTGGAGTATATTAACCGGCTTAAAGCTGAAATATATGAATGATAACCTTCGCATAATTATTCTTGAGGACAGCCCGGCCGATATCGAGCTGATCGAAAGCGCATTGCAGGCTGCAGGCTTCAAGTACGTCTGCAGGACGGCAGAAACCGAAGACGAGTACCGCAAAGGGCTTCTTGAATTTACCCCCGATATCATTCTTTCGGATTATGACCTGCCGCAATTTGACGGCATCAGGGCCCTGGAGATTGCCCGGGAACTAAGCCCCGGGGCGCCCTTCATCCTCGTGAGCGGCGCTATCGGGGAAGAAACGGCCATTGAAGTCCTGACAAGCGGCGCGACCGATTACGTAATGAAAAGCCGCCTCTCCCGTCTGGCCCCGGCTGTCCGGCGCGCCTTGCAGGAGGCAGGTGAACGAAAAAGGCGCGAGCAGGCCGAAGCCGAAAGGGACATGATCCTGCAGCAGCTTGAATCCATTGTCCGGCAAAGGACGGCTGAGCTGGAGCGCGAAATAGATGTCCGTAAGAATGCCCAGGAGGAATTGCGGGCGGCCCTGCAGAAACTCGACGCGCATATGTCGAATTCGCTCCTCGCTGTCGTCGAGTTCGATCCGGAATTCCGGGTCATGCGCTGGTCTGAAGAAGCCGAAAGGCTGTTCGGCTGGACGGCCCGCGAAATAATCGGAAAGACATTCCTGCAAATACGTTGGGTACATCAGGACGATGTCGAGGACGTTAAGAGGATTTCAGGCGACATGCTGTCGAACCTCCGTCCCCGTAATATGCACTCCAACCGCAATTACCGCAAGGACGGGTCAGTCATCCACTGCGAGTGGTACAACTCGGCCATTTACGACGACAACGGCCGGCTGGCCTCCATACTGTCCCTGGTCCTCGACGTGACCGAGCGCAAGCGCGTCCAAAAAGAGCTTGTCGAAAGCCGCCAGTCCATAAGGATGCAGCTTGCCGAGATCGAATCTTACTATAACAATGCGCCTGTCGCCCTGTGCGTCCTGGACACCCGGATGCGCTACGTCCGGGTGAATGAAAGCCTGGCCTGCTTGAACGGCCGCTCTGTTGCGGATCATATCGGACGAACCCCGCGCGATATAGTGCCGCACCTGGCCGATCAGATCGAGAAGACAATCGGAAATGTGCTCGTTACCGGCGAACCGGTGAGGGATTACGAATTCAACGCAAATATCGGCGGCGTGGAACGGACCTGGATAGCAAGCTATTACCCTATAAAGGAAAATGACAGGATCGATTACGTCAGCGTCGTAATCCAGGATATAACGGAGCGCAAGCGGATCCAGAAAGCCCTGCAACTTGCCAATGACGAACTTGAGGACAAAGTGAGGGATAGGACGATCGAGCTGTCCCGCATTGCGGAAGAGCTCCGAAAATCCGAGGAGGCTTACAGGCAACTGGTCGAAATCAACCCCGTGGGGGTGTTCCGCACGATTGAAACTCCCGGAGCCCTGGAAAACAAAAGGCTGCACTGCAATGAGGCGCACCTGCGGATTCTTGGATACCCGAGCCTCCAGGAATGGCTGGCGGAAAGCACGCATCTGGTGTTCGATTCCGATGCCGACCTTGGCCGGTACCGGGATATCCTGTACAAAAAAGGCAAAGTGGTCAACTTCAAGGCCCGCATGAGGCGCAAGGACGGCGCCGCGGTCTGGGTCCTGCTGAATTCAACGGCCCGCCGCTGCGATGAGGGCGTGCTGATCGAAGGAACCATGACCGACATCAGCCGGCAGATCCAAATTGAAGACCGCCTCCGCGCCGCCCGGAAGAATCTGCGGGCCATGGCTTCCGAGAGCGTGATGGCCGATGAGCGCTCCCGCCAGCAACTCGCGACCGAATTGCACGACACTGTTGTGCAGACCCTGGGCGCGGCCAAATTGCGCAGCCAGCTCATCCAGACCCAGATTCCCCCAAAAGCAATGCCGATCTTCGCCGAGATGCAGGACATGCTCTCCCAATCAATAACCCAGGCGCGGCAGATCATGTCGGAAATGAGTCCGCCTGTCCTGAACGAACTGGGAATAAAAAACGCCCTGGAGTGGCTGACAGAACAGGTCGACGGCCAGCAGGGAATAAATATGACATTCAAGAGCAGCTACAATGGCTCCCCTCCCGACCGCGAAATTGAGGTGCTGCTGTTCCAGGCGGCCCGCGAACTGCTGATGAATATCGTCAAGCATGCCGATGCCAAAAACGCGGTCCTCAAATTCTCCGGCAATGGCAACAGGCTCTGCATTGAAGTCACGGATGACGGCCGGGGCTTTGACATGAAAAAGACGTTCCATCCCGATACGCGGGGCGGGTACGGCCTTTACGGCATCCGGGAAAGACTGCAGCACATAGGCGGTCAGCTGGCGATCAAATCAAGACCCGGCCGGGGCACGACTGTCCTGATCCTGGCTCCGCGGGAAATTGAAAAGTAGCGCCGGTTCTGCTGACAAATGAAGCGGGAGGAAGACCTTGGAAGCCGGGCGCATCAGCCGCAAAAGTGCCAGACAAAATTGAAATCCGGGAGAGCGCTGCTCGTGTGCGCCTACAACGACGACGAGGACTTTAAAAAGGAAGCTGGAAGGCGCGACTCCCTGCAGCGAATTTAGGCGGCGTGGCCGCCGGGATTAGACCGATAAGCTGATGCCCGGGTATCCTCTGGTCTGAATTGTGCCGGTGTGGATAGGAAAAGGCAGAGCCGGGCGGCCCTGCCTT
>CAZKYN010000058.1:0-14926 GCA_964556675.1 uncultured Syntrophaceae bacterium | reverse complement strand
AGATTTTGGAAACAGTCTCTTCGGCGGTCAGGGCAATGACACACTCATCGGCGGCTCGGGCAATGATATGCTGGACTACTGGGTCAACGGTCCCGATTTCGGCGGAATGGACGTAATGATCGGGGGAGCGGGCGATGACGCTTACTACGTCGACAACCAGTACGATTTCATCATAGACGATCCGGGCTATGGGACAGACACGGTTTACACAGCGGGATGCTCCTATGAGTTGAGAGAAGGTCTCGAGAACCTGATCATGAATGCCTACCCGGGAGCGTATGGAAACTACACGGGCATCGGCAACTCCGGTAACAACTATATTAAAGGAAGCAACTGTAATAATTCTAATATCATGGGCGATGACAGCTTATGGGGCGGTGACGGAAATGATACTATCGACGGCGGGACGGGAAACGATTGCATTTGGGGCAACAATGGGAACGACTATTTTATAGGCGGCGCGGAAAACGATACCTTGAAAGGCGAAAAGGGCAGCGATCTGTATTCCTACAGCAGGAATATGGGAAATGACATCATTATTGACTCGAGCAGTTCCGGCGCCGGTGAAAGTGATGTCTTATCCATGAACGGCTGCGACGTGTTGTTGTTCGCATATGATAACGGCTATGGAGACAATTCACTATATGTAAATTACTCGGATTCGAATAGAGCTTACAATGACCATGTCGTTAAAATAAAGAATCAATCCCCTTATTCGGGGTCCGCCCCGGCAAATAAGGATGGGATTGAATATCTGGTATGGTCTGACGGCTATCTCACCAGATCGGATATTGAGGATATCGTGGGCTGGGTATCTTTGAACATGTTCGGCCAGTACTATGAGCCGGGCGATCAGATCCCCTGGGCCGCACTGGAAGATTCGACTCCTTACTGGAATTACCTGGCCGGGAAAGTGAAACCGTTATCCGATCTGCCGCCAGGTGTTCCTAATCCTTGCTGATCCCTATTCCTGGATTAAGCTGGCGCAAGACTCTCTCTGCGCAAATGAAAAACGCAAGTTTATCCCGCGCTTTTCAGTGCCGGGGCTGAATTCTGTTAAAGAGTCCATAATAGCAGGAGATGATCTGGAGACGACGACTTGGTTTGCAAGTACCTCCCCATCCCTGCCTGCGGGTGCGGCCGGTAGGCGGTCCCGCAGCGCGGGGGTGAAAAAGCCGGGATTGATCCCGGCTTTTTTTTGCCCTTTCAATGCCGGACACGCATTCATTTGACAGCCCTTTCTTGTTTCCTGCCCAAGATTCGTAACATAAGCACAGGACTTCCGGCACAGGGAGTGCAGGAAAACGCGAACAACATGTAGGCCGAACCGGCGGAAAATCGACCTTTGAGGCGCGAACACTATAGGATACGCACCCTCACGAGATTACGTCGCTCACCCCTGCACAGGCCAAGTATGTATGCTAAATGCATGTGCTTATTAAGTATTTGCAAAGAGCGTATATCTTACCGTTTGGACGTAAAATACTAATAATAAATTCCAAATGACCTACATAATTACCTTGACAATCCTTACTTGTTTGTGTAAACAACGCGAGCTGTTTATGCATAGTCTCAGAAGAGAAATAAATGTCTCCGGAGGCGCTTCGGGCTGACGCCCTCGGAAAAGAATAAGACGAACGAATCGCCTGAGACATACCCCGGGCCGTTGCAGGTAAGGATATTGAACATGATAATCAGGTTGCTTTTAATTTTTTTTGTTTTGCTTGGCAGCATGCCGGCCTTTGCGGAGACAATCACCTATTCGGGAATCATACGCGACGCTCTGGATAATTCGGCGAAAGTGAAAACCAGGATAGAAGAAATCAGGATAGCCGATGCTTCTTACCGCGAGCTGAAAGGGGAACTGTTCCCGCAGATTTCGGCCAACGCCCGGTTCGAGAAATACCGGAACCTCATAGACGGTCAGAATATCACGGTCTCCGGAGACGTGGTCACAGGGCAGAACACAGCCTGGAATTCCGTGGCCTACCTGTCGGGCCAATACTCGCTTTCGAGCTGGTACAGGAAGCGCTACGACGTCGGATACAACGAAAAACTGCGGGAGGTCCGCTTTTTCGATTGCCAGAGCGAGGAAAAAAAACTTATCCGCGAACTCAACCAGCTCTACAGCGCGCTGGCCGAGGGAAAATCCAAACTTGACTGGTCGGAGAAGATCCTCCGGAAACTGCAGGAGATCCTGGCGCTCAAGCGCACCGCCTGCGAGCACGGCGAAATCGCCCTGGAGAAGGTAATCAGGTCCGAAGCCGACGTGGCCGCCAGGGAGAAAGAGATATCCTCTCTTAAGAAGGAGTTCGAGGAAAATCTCGGCAGGCTTGCCGGCTACACGGGCAAGCCTTATGCATACAACCCCGCGGTCGAGATGATCTCCTCACGGGGAGCTGATTTTCCTGAAACGAGGGAAGTTGTAGAGAACACCCCCGAGTACAAATCCGGAAAGAAAGAGCTGGAAGCGGTGCAATTGAAAAAAAAGGGTGTCTCGTACAATTTCCTGCCGGACATCTCCCTGTATGGCCGCTATGACGTATACGGAAGCAACCCTGATAACCTGGACAGTTCGTGGCGGGCCATGAGGCCTTCAGATTATGTAGTCGGTATGCAGATTTCTCTGCCGCTGTTCGACGGCGGTACGAGGAAGT
Organism: uncultured Syntrophaceae bacterium; assembly: GCA_964556675.1. Taxonomy (GTDB): domain Bacteria; phylum Desulfobacterota; class Syntrophia; order Syntrophales; family UBA4778; genus JBDKTK01. The sequence goes on along the minus strand of CAZKYN010000058.1, from coordinate 12,269 downwards.
GGGCCAGGGAGCGCCAAAGCGCAGAGGTGCGGCGCCAGGAGCAGGACATGAAGTCGGTCTCCGAGGAGCGCAACCGCGAAATCAAGTCCCTCAATGCCGGCTACAGGGAGCTTTTGAAAGCCCAGAGCCATTACCGGAACCTCGTCGAGCAGTACGGAAAAATGCTCGCCATTGCCCAAAAGGCGCAGGCACTGGGCGAAACGAGCCGGATAGATATCGCGTTAATGGAAAAGGATTGCATGGAAGTCGAAAGGGACCTCGAAGTGTCCGGCCTTTCGCTGGCCGCATACGAGAGACGCCTCATGCTGGAAACGAACTACGAAAACTTTATAAGAGAATTCAATGGAAACAGGACTTGTAAGTATTGAACTGATCTCGAAGATACATGGCGTCAGCATTGACATGGAATCGGTCAAACGGCGCTACTTTGCCCAGGATGAACTGCTGCCGGAGGAGATGCTGCGGATTTTGAAAGACCACGGCATCAGGTCCAGGCGCAAGAAGATCGAATCGCTTGACGATTTGCTCAAATATCCCCGGCCAGTCATCCTGTTGTGCGGAGAGAAAGGCTACAAAGTTCTGCTCGGCAGGGAAAACGGCAAAGTGATAATCTTTGATTGCGAGCAGAAAAAGGTGGCGCCGGAAACCCTGGAAGACTTCAATCAGAACTGGGGCGGAGAAGCCATCGTCGTCTACCCCCGGTTTACCCAGACGACGCTGTTCCTGAATTTCCGCTGGCTGTTCACGGAATTTTTCAAACACCGGTCGGTTTTTTCCGCCGTGGTGTTCTCCTCTTTTTTCATCCAGCTCTTCGGGCTGGTGACGCCGCTGTTCATCCAGGTTATCATCGACAAAGTCCTGGCGCATCACGCGCTTTCCACTCTGAAAGTGGTAGCAGGCGCGTTCCTGGCCGTGCTGGTTTTCGACCTGCTGCTGAACCTGATGCGCAATTACCTCCTTTATCATACCGCAAACAAAATCGACGCGAGCCTCGGGGCGAAGGTCTACCGGCATCTGCTGTCGCTTCCGTTCCGCTATTTCGAGACGAGACAGGTCGGCAACATTATCGCGCGGGTGCGCGAACTTGAAAACCTGCGCCAGTTCATGACCAACATATCCCTGACTGTAATGCTGGACACGGTATTCTCTGCGGTGTTCCTGGCGATAATGTTCGTTTACAGCCCCTGGCTGAGCTTTATCGTGATCGGTTTTGTCGTGTGCATCGCGCTTATCTCATTTGTCGCCACGCCCATGATAAAGGCCAGGCTTGACGAAAAATTTCAGAAGGGAGCGGAGTCGCAGTCCTTCCTCGTGGAGTCGGTGACGGGCATTCAGACTGTCAAGTCGCTGGCTATCGAGGGCAAGATGATGAAGAAATGGGAGGACACTCTCGGAGGCTACATCCTTTCGGCATTCAATCTGTCCAATGTCGCTAATGTCGCGGTGACGTCTGCCCAAACGGTGCAGAAATTAATGAGTCTGGCGGTAATCTACTTCGGCGTGAGCCTTGTATTCGACCGGACCTTGAGCGTGGGGCAGCTTATCGCTTTTCAGATGTTCTCCTCTCAATTAAGCGGCCCCATTCTCAGACTGGTCAGGATGTGGCAGGACTTCCAGCAGGCCAAGCTATCCTTGGAGAGGATCGGGGATATCGTCAACACACCGACCGAGCTCGTCGGGGGGGCCTTCTCCATGAAGCAGATCAGGGGCGAGATAACAGCCAAGGACCTGAGTTTCCGCTATAGCATAGACGGACCGATGGTCCTGGACCGCGTTAATTTCCGAATCAAGCCGGGCATGATGGTCGGAATAGTGGGCCGCAGCGGGTCAGGCAAGAGCACTGTTTCCAAATTGATCCAACGGCTCTATCTACCGCAGGAAGGCTCGCTGCTGATTGACGGCGTGGAAAGCCGCCACCTGGACCCGCTGTTCCTGCGCAACCGGACCGGGGTCGTGCTGCAGGACTGTTTCCTGTTCAGCGGCACTATAAAGGAAAACATCACCATGGGCGCGCCGGGGGCTGAAATGAGCCAGGTGATCGCGGCGGCGCGGATGGCCGGGGCGCACGAGTTCATCTCGGAGATGCCGCTCGGCTACGATACATATGTCGAGGAGAGAGGGATGTCGCTTTCGGGCGGACAGAGGCAGCGTATTTCCATAGCGCGCGCGCTGATCACCAATCCCTCCATCCTGATCTTCGACGAGGCCACGAGCGCGCTCGACTACGAATCGGAGAGGGCGATCTACACGAACCTGGGAAATATCAGGAAGGGGCGCACGGTTGTTATGATATCCCACAGGCTTTCGGTAATGCGCGAGTGCGAATTTGTGATCGTCCTCGATCGGGGCAAGGTTGTCGAGATAGGCAATCACGCCTCCCTCATGCAGAGGAACGGTCTTTATGCGTACTTGTATAATCAGCAGGAAAACGAAAAGCTGTAAAATGGTCCCGAAAAAATATTAAACAAAAGAAAGCCGGCGAAAGATGAACATAAATTTCCTGAAAAAACTCGCGGATAAAATAAAGGACAGGAACAAGCGCCTCGGCGACTATCACGACTTCAGGCCGATTCTGGCCGAGCTGGAGGAAAGGCCTCCCAACCCCCTGGGCTCATTCTTCCTGTGGACCATTTTGGCCCTGATGGCCGTCCTGGTCGCGGGCATGTTCCTGTTCAAGGTCGATGTTGTCATAACCGGACGAGGCAAGGTGATCCCTATCGGGGACGTCAAGGTCGTCCAGCCTCTGGAGACGGGAGTCGTGACCGGGATATGCGTCAAGGAGGGAGATTTCGTGAAAAAGGATGATGTCCTGCTCGAGATCGACCCGTCGGTCGACCTGGCGACGCTGGCGGGGAAGGACCAGAACCTGAAAATTTCACAGCTTTCGATGGAGCGTATAAATGCCGTTCTGAACAATAAGGGGTTTTCCCCGCGCGGCAAATACTCCGCGCAGGCGGTCCAGGCTCAGCAGGCTCAGTACAGGGCCCAGCGCGAAGTCTACGATTCCACTCTCCAGGAAAAGGAGAAGGCCTACAATGAGGCAGGCACGGAGCTGATTACCTTGAAGGAAGAGATCAGGCAATTGACCGGCATCCTCGCTGTTCTGAAGGAAGACGAGCGGCGGCAGAAAGAACTCGCTGCCGTTGGAGCTGTCGCGGAAAACCGCTACCGGGAAAAGATGAAAGAGCGGATGTCCGCCGAGCGGGAATTAGACGTCAAGAAAGGCCAGGCAGACCAGCTCTCGACCAAGCTCACGAGGATCAAAGACGAGATGCAGACCTTCAAGAGCAGCTTCCGCGAGAAGCTCCTGGCGGATTACACCGGCAACCTGCAGGAAAGAAATTCTCTGGACGCCGAGGTCAGCGCCCTCAAGTTCAAGCAGGACAAACGTTTCATCACTGCTCCGGTGAGCGGGTATGTCAATCAGCTTCAGACGAAAACAGTAGGTGGCGTTGTAACGACCGCCCAGCAGGTGGCCAGCATCGTCCCCGAGAACACGCCTTTGCAGGTCAAGGCAATGGTCCTTAACAAGGACATCGGCCTCTTGAAACAGGGCCAGAAGGTCGTCGTCAAGGTCGACGCCTTCGAGTTCCAGAAATACGGCGCCTTAGAAGGCGTAGTCGAGACGATCAGCCCTTCGAGCGTCGAGGAGAAAGCAGGCGCAAACCGCGATAACAGTGAATCACAGGACCGGGAGGCTGCGGATTCATCCGGCAGCGGGTATCCCGTTTTCGTGAAAATCGATTCCACCCGGTTGCGCTTGAAAAATGAGACTTTCAATATCCTTCCGGGCATGACGGTTACGGCTGAGATCAATATCGGCAAAAGGCGGGTTATTGAATTCTTCCTCTATCCCATCCTTCACTACATCGATACGGGCCTGAAGGTGAGATAGGGGCGACATGGAAAATATTTATACCGGGCCGGCTGAAAGCCGGACCGGGGATTTTGCATACGGAGGAAGAGAAAAAATGATCAGCGTTATTGTTTGCTCAAAATATGCGGGCGGTCTGGAGACGCATAGAAGGCACGTGGAACTCACGATCGGGTTCCCGCACGAATACATTCCGATCGACAACTCGGAAAACCGGCATTCCCTGTGCTCCGCCTATAATGCCGGTACCAAAGCGGCGAAGGGGGATTTGTGCGTTTTCGTCCACGAGGACGTGTTCTTTCTCACCCCGGCTTGGGGGAGTTTCTTATGGCGCAAGTTCCATAATCCGCGGGTCGGAATAGTGGGATTGGCCGGATCGCAACTGCTGCTCCCCGAATCCCAGCGCTGGTTTGCCGCGGGCCGGCCGTATCTGAAGGGCCATGTCGTCCACCATGACGGCGATATGATTATCTCCACGCCGTTTTCACCCGAGCGCAGTGGAGACCATGAAGTGGCGGTCGTCGACGGGCTCATGATGGCCGTCCGCAGCAGTCTGTTCAAGAGTATTTCTTTCGACGAAAAGGTCTTCGACAGTTTCCATTTCTACGATCTGGATATTTGTATGCAGGCGCGGCGCACCCATGATGTGATTGTCACCTGCGATATCCTGGTCAAGCATTTGTCGGGCGGGGCGTTTTACGGAGCATGGGATGAACAGGCAAAGAAATTTCTGAATAAGTACGCTGCCGAACTGCCTGCCAGAGCTAATATACTTATGAAAAACAGAGATTCCAATTCTATTCCCAGCCTCAAGACCGCAGTTCAGAATGAAAGGAAAATGTAATGAATATATTATTTCTGCACCCCAACTTTCCGGCCCAGTTCCGTCATATCACGTCATATCTCGGCCGGGATTCACGCAACCGGGTCGTATTCGGAACGATGAACGAGGACACCGGGGAAATTCCCGGCGTCAGAAAGGAATTTTACAAACCGCACCGCGGTCCTGACCCGAAAACCCATCATTACCTGAAATTCCTGGAAAGCGGCGTGCTGCAGGGACAAGCGGTTTTTAATATGCTGCAGAACTTGCGAAAAGAGAAATTCATTCCGGACATCGTTTACGGGCATTCGGGTTGGGGGCCTACAATGTTTATCAAGGATATATTTCCCCAGGCGCAATGTCTTTGCTATTTCGAGTGGTTTTACAACTCCTCAGGGTCGGATGTCGACTTCGACCCGGCCGACCGCCCGAAGGCCGACGCCCTTCTCAAACTGCGGATGAAAAACACACCGATCCTGACCGATCTGTACAGTTGCGACCGGGGCCTCTCGCCGACTTACTGGCAAATGCAGCAGTTCCCGCCCGAATTCCGCAATAAGATCACGGTCATTCACGACGGCATCGATACAGCGTATTTCAGGCCGGGACAGGGCGAGCCGCTGAAAATCCCCTCGGCGGGACTCGACCTTGCCGGGGTTAAGGAAGTAGTGACTTACGTGGGGCGCGGATTCGAGCCTTACCGCGGGTTTCCCCAGTTCATGGAAGCCGCCGGTCTCATATTGGAGAAGCGGCCCAAGTGCCACATAGTCATGGTGGGTACGGATAATGTCTATTACGGCCGCAGCCCGTCCAACGGGCGCTCTTACAGACAGATCGCGCTCGAAAAAAATGATTTTGACATGTCGCGCCTTCATTTTACAGGGCTGCTGAGCTATCCCGATTACCTGAAAGTGCTGCAGGCTTCTTCCGTCCATGTTTACCTGAGCTATCCGTTTGTCCTGTCCTGGTCCATGCTGGAGGCAATGTCGACGGGATGCCTGGTTGTTGGTTCAAACACGGCGCCTGTCACTGAATTCATAGTCGACGGCGAAAATGGCTTGCTTGCGGATTTCTTTTCTCCCCGGGAGATTGCCGGCCGGGTTATCGAGGCCCTGAAAAAACCCAAAAAAATGGAATCTATAAGGGAACGGGCCAGGAAAACAATCGTCAACAATTATGACCTGGCCATGCTTTTGCCGCGCCACCTCAAATGGATAGCGGGGCATTAGACGCGACGGGACTTCCCCAATAGCTACGGGTATTGCCGGGGCTTTAGACGGAAACAGCGCAAGCGCGTCAACCCGAATTTCATGCGCCATAACCGGCCTCTCGATTCCTTCGGGTTAACTTCCGCGCAATGTGCATAGGCAGGAGAGCCGATCTCCTGCCTTTTTTTTAATATGCGTACAGGAGATAAGCTGCTAAAATATTGCTTTACACCCTTGCGGATACAACAACCTAACAAAACGGAATGTTTCAAAGGCAGTCTTAAGTATTTGATATTCATCCGGCTTTGGAAATTGTTGCCTTTTTTATGTTTACATAAATTGTTCAAAGCAGTATAGAACAATGCAAATTTGTTGGTTTTTTGTGTTGCTTCGTTTTCAACCAATTTATCCGGGGGGGTATAACGAAATGAAGAAGTTCTTTTTAAGTCTGGTTCTGGTTGTCTTTGCGGTTGCTTTTGCGGGTTCGGCTTTCTCCATGGAAATCAAGTTTGCTCACGTGGTCAATGAAAAAGACGCGTTCCACGTGGCCGCCTTGAAGTTCAAGGAGCTTGTCGAAAAGAATTCCCAGGGCAGTCTCACCGTTGCCATCTATCCCAATGCAAAACTGGGGGATGAGCGCACTCTCCTGGAACGGATGAAGATGGGCATCGTCGATGCGGGTATCATCACCAACGGGCCGATCATTAATTTCGTTCCTGCTTTCGGCGTCATCGATTTGCCCTTCCTGTTCCGCGACCCCAAACACGCCTATAAGGTCCTCGACGGGAGCATCGGGCAAAAACTTCTGGCGGACATGGAATCACAGGGATGGAAGGGGCTTGCCTTCGGCGAGAGGGGGTTCCGCAACCTGACCAACAGCAAGCGTCCGGTAAAAGCGCCCAAGGACGTCAAAGGCCTGAAGATCCGCGTCATGCAGAACCCGGTATACGTGGACTCCTTTAAAGCTCTGGGCGCCAATGCGGTGCCGATGGCGTGGACGGAAGTCCTGACAGCCCTCCAGCAGGGCACGGTTGACGGGCAGGAAAACCCGCTTAACGTCATAATGGCATTCAAACTATACGAAACGCAGAAATACCTGAGCATCACGCGCCATGCGTATGCCCCCGCTCCCATCATCATGAGCATGAAGACCTGGGCGAAGCTCAACCCGGCTCAGCAGCAGATCGTGAAGAAAGCCGCTCAGGATGCCGCTGAATTCGAGCGGGCATGGGACAACAAGATGGAAGCGGAATGGCTTAAAGATCTCAAGGCCAAGGGAATGGTAGTGACGACTCCGGACCTCAAAGCTTTCCGCAATGCCGTGAAGCCTGTCTACGACCAGTACACGCCCAAGTACGGCAAGGCCCTCATCGAGTCCATTCAGAAGACCAAATGAGGACCCGTAATGGCGGCCGATAAAGTCCCTGAGGAGGGGGCGCCCGCCCCCTCCTTCTCTTTGCTGGTGCGATTGAGCGACATCGCCAACGACTGGAGCGAGAAGTTCCTCTTTGTGCTGATGTTGGCTATGATCTTATTCACGACGATGCAAGTCATCTGCCGTGTCTTCTTCACCGCCCTGTCCTGGACAGAAGAGATCACCTGCTTCCTCCTCGTCTACGCCACCCTGGTGGGGACGGCCGTCGCCTTCAAGAGGGGCTCCCACATTGCGGTTACTTTTATCATGCAACATCTCCCCCGCGCCGGGCAGAAGGCGATAACAGCCATAGTCCAGCTCCTCGGCATCGCCTTTTTTGCGGTCATGGCTTTCTACGGCGCCCTGCTGGTGAAGACCGAGTCGCTCCAGACCTCGCCGGCCCTGCAGATCCCGATGTCCTGGGTGTACGTCGTGTTTCCCGTGATAGGAATTGTGGTCATCCTTCACCTGCTGGCCGGCATCCGGCAAATGTTTGGAAAGGCTGATTAATGGGCTGGATCCTCTTCGGGACCTTTTTCTTCTTCCTCCTTCTCGGTGTGCCGGTGGGGCTCGCGGTCGGCCTCTCGGCCCTCCTCATCTTCGTGATGACCGATATCCCCCTGCAGATGGTGCCTCAGACATTCTTCGAGGGAAGCAGTTCCTTCGCCCTGGTGGCAGTCCCCTTCTTTATCCTGGCAGGGGATATCCTGGCCCGGGGAGGGATATCGGAGCGCATCCTGGCGATCGCCGAGGCGACCATCGGGAGGATCCGGGGCGGCCTGGCGATCGTGGCCACGTGCGCGTCCATGTTCATCGCCGCGATCTCAGGCTCGGGCGCGGCTACGACGGCGGCGGTGGGGGCGACTCTCATCCCGGAAATGAACAAGAAGAAGTACGACACGGATTTCTCCGCGGCCCTGATTGCGTCTTCAGGCTGCATCGGGGTCGTTATTCCGCCCAGTGTCCCCATGGTGCTCTATGCAGTAATCGCCGGGGAATCAGTAGCCAAGCTCTTCATGGGCGGCTTCATCCCCGGCACCATCATGGGCGTGGGCCTGATCATATATGCTGTCTGGTTCTCCAATAAGCATAACTATCCCGCCAGCGAGAAGCTGCCTGTACGCGAGGTGGGGAGACGCTTCGTAAATTCTCTCTGGGGTCTCGTGACGCCGGTTATAATCCTGGGGGGGATTTTTACCGGTTATTTCACGCCTTCCGAGGCGGCGGCGATAGCCGTGGTTTACACACTGCTCATAGCGTGGCTCGTTTACCGCTCGCTGACATTCAAGCGGTTCTACGAACTCGTGGTGGGCGCGGGGGTGACTTCCGCCCTCATCATGTTCATTATAGGAACGGCGAAAATCTTCGGCTGGGGTCTTGCTTTTTACGAGATCCCCGAAGCCGTCGCCAAAGCCATGCTTTCCGTAGCCGGAAACAGCGAGTTCATGATCTATCTAATGATCAACATCGTCATCCTTATCGCCGGGTGCTTCATCGAGACGGCATCCGCCCTGATCATCCTGACGCCCATATTTCTCCCCCTTATCGAAGCGGTCGGGGGGGATCTGGTCCATTTCGGGGTCATAATGACAATTGGCCTGGCAATCGGGATGACTACCCCGCCAATGGCGATCGATATCTTCGTGGCGAGCGCGATCAGCGGCCGCACCCTGGAGCAGATCAGCAGGGCGATCTGGCCCATGGTCGTAGTCCTTATGGTGGCCCTGTTCATCTGCACTTATTTCCCCTGGCTCGTCATGGTCCTGCCGAAGACTCTGATGGGGGTGCAATAAGCACTCCAATTCAGGTCTGACCACCTGTCTTTTCCTTCATATTCCGTATTGTTTAGCTGTTGGGAGAGCAATATGTTTTGGTATATATTAATAGGAAGATTTAGTCGGAGCCATATATCGGAGCCATATAAATGAGTAAAATCATAAGAATCCTGCGGTCAGGAAAAAATACGCAGACTAGACTGCGGTTCGATAAGGGTCTTCCGGAGCACACGCTGGAGCGCGTCGGCGCCGGCCGGTTCCTTCCAGGAGAATTTGCCGATTTATCTGTAGCAAAAGCTTCTGCAGAAAGTGAAGTAAAAAAAGACCCTTCGGCTGTCCTCTTCATCGTGAGCGAAAATCAAATTCTCGACGAGGTCATCGACCTCGAGTATCAAAACCGCAGGGACAAGAGGGACAGGCGCATATATGCTGTGGTCACGTCAGCCGTGATCTTCACGATTTCTCTGGGCGTTTCCCTGTTGTTCATGCCGTTCACCTCAATCCATGGCCACGTTCTCTTCATCGGCGGAATGACTCTGCTCTATATTGCGGCCATGATTGTATTCGGAACCAGGAGCATCCATGCGCTGCTTTTGTTCGGCATCATTCTTTTGCTGGTATTATTTCTGACGCCCGCCATCCAGGAGCTCCTGGACAATCCCAAAATTCCGCAGAATACCGGAACCAATGCAGCCCCGCCTCAGCGCTGAAGCATACGCCGATAAACTTCCGGCCCATGTCATTTGGCGTTGACCGGTGTCCCTGATCTCCGTATACTGCCGGGCATAAAAATATTATCGAAATGGTCTTTTCAGGAGGATGCCAAGCCCATGCGCAACCGATTCTGCCTTGCCGTTTTTACTGCCGCATTTTTGATCCTTGCTGTTTCTGCCGATGCCGCCCCGGCCAAAGGCGCCAGGAAATCACAGGGCGCCGCTCCCCGGTCAGTTCCCACAACCATTGCCTTTCAAAAAGCGGTCGAACCCAATGAGCACGCCTTCACGATGCTCGTCCCGAAAGGATGGCTGGTTGAGGGCGGCATCTTCCGGGTCGATCCCAATCGGGCGGGCGGCACGATGAATTCCATCGAGGCCAAGTGCGATATCAGCATAAAAAGCGACCGGGCAGGCACGGTGATGCTTCGGCGTTTTCCCAGGATCAATTATGCTGACGGCCCCATGATTCCTTTCACCCACGGTCCGGGCGCGAACTATAACGGCGCGCTCGTGACCCGCATGCCCTCCGTGGACGGCTACCTGACCTGGCTCTTCCAGCAGGCCCGCCCCGGCGCGGCCGGCGTCAAAGTCGTAGGCAAGGAATCTCTGCCGCAGCTCGCAAATCTCGTGCGCCGCCTTTCGGAGCCGCTGAACCGGTCGCTCGCGCAGGTCGGAGTGCAGCCCCCCGGTTATCACGCAGGTTACGTGATTGTGGAATACACCGAGAACAGCCGGCGCTTTAAGGAGCTTTTTTACACGTTATTAGTCGATGCCCGCGCCTCCATGGCGGTCTGGTATAACGACCTCACGACATCCATGCGCGCCCCCGTCGAGCAGGCAGACGGCTGGAAGCCGGTCCTCGACATCATTGCCAACTCTGTGAAGCTTAATTCCCAGTGGGTGGCGGGCGAACTGCGGGGGCAGGGCGAGCGGGCCGAGATCTCCCGCAAGCTCGTCGAAGATATCGCCCGGATCGACCGGGAGATAGCCGCGCACCGGACTCGCACGCAGCAGAGCATCCAGACGGACCAATACCTGACCCTTACCGGGCAGAACGATTACCGCAACCCGTACACAGGCAAAATCGAGCGGGACACGAGCGACTGGAAGCACCGCTGGGTCAACTCGAGCGGCGAGTACATCTATTCAAATGACGCTTCGTACCGCCCGAACGAAGACCCCAACAACCCCAGGCACGACTACAAGCTGACCACGCCCCGGCGGTGATGCGGGAGGACGGAAATCACTGCACTGCCGCGGCGCGGGCCCGGGCGATTCGGTCTTCTGTGAGCGGATGTGTGGACAGGTAGGAAAAATGGCCCGGCCTGGTTTTGGTTTTTGCCAATCTCTCCATTATTGAAGCAAACGCCAGAGGGGAGTACCCTTTCTGTTTCATGAGGCTGAAGGAGTATTCATCCGCAGCGGTTTCGAATTCCCGTGAATATTTCGTTTCGACGAGCAGGGTGGGAAGCCCGGTGACCGCCAGGCTGAGCGAGGCGGCATCGGATGTCACGGAAACTGCCATGATCCCGACAATGGAGTCTTGGAGAACGCGCCTCAGCATGTGACGAAGTTCTTCATGCGCTATTTCATGGGCCAGCACAGCCATTATTTCATCTTTTTCCTGCGCAGCCTTTATCATCTCGTCTGTAATAACGATAGTCCCGCCGGGCAGGGCAACTGCATTTGGGCCGAGGACCCTGCTGGAGCGGAACTCCAGGTGGAGATAACCGCCGAGCGGCAGGCCGGCGCGCAGCCGGTCGAAATCAGCTGTTATTATTTCCTGTTTCCCTGCATCCAGGCCTGTCGGACGGAACCATTTAATCTCGTCCAACGATTGTAAAACGTATTTTCCCAAAGATGCTTCCGTCTCAATCGGGATGGCGCCGGCAATGCGCTCGGCCGCCATGGGCAGTGCAATGAAATAGAGGAGCAGCAGCGCGCCCACGATCACCGCCACGCAGGCTACAGCGACACCCCAACGCTCTTCCAGCCAGGCGACCGGGCCCTCGGACGGGCTTTCCTGGGGCAAGGAGTCCAGGTAAAATCCGTCTTGACAGGCAAACTGGCCGCCTTCCGGGAAATTTATGAACCTGTCCGCCGAGCCGATGCGAGGAGAAACGTAAACCCTGGATGCCGAATAGCGTTCGGATTTCGTCGCTGTATGCAGCACCACCTCGGGGCCCGCCAGGTCCATTGAAGCAGGTGTGCGGACAGGTGACTGCCCGTTGAAATAATATCCATCTACTGTGATCATAACGAGAGGTCCAGATCGAAGAAATCGACGGTCTCCGCCCCCGCGGCGGCAACTACCGTCGTATCACTGCCCTGGAAAAGGGAAAAATCCCCCTCCAGGACGACGCGAGTGTTCTCAACGCGGTATTGCAAGGTCCGTACTACCGCCCAGGGGATCAGCACGCCGAAAGTTGCGGCAATCCCGAGCGCATTGATAAAATATA
>CAZKYN010000057.1:0-15031 GCA_964556675.1 uncultured Syntrophaceae bacterium | reverse complement strand
AAAAGGTGGAGATGCAGTTCCTCTCCGATATATACCTGCCCTGTCCGAGGTGCGACGGCAAACGTTATCGGGACGAGGTCCTGGAGGTGAAGTTCCGGGACAGGAATATCCATGAGATCCTTTCGCTGACGCTGCACGAAGCGGTGGAATTCTTTGCGGATTACCCCCGCATTACCAGGACGCTCGCTCCCGTTATATCGGTGGGTCTCGGATACCTGAGGCTGGGCCAGCCGATCAACACACTGTCCGGGGGAGAGGCCCAGAGGCTCAAACTGGCGCGCGAGCTCGGCCGGGCAAAACCGCAGGCCGGAAAAGGGCCGGGCACGCTGTTCATATTCGACGAGCCGACCATCGGCCTGCACCCGGCCGACGTTGCCGGACTGCTCGCCGCGTTCTCGCAGCTCGTCGATTCCGGCAACAGCATCCTCGTTATCGAACACAACCCCGAGCTGATAAAATGCGCCGATCATGTGATCGACCTGGGGCCTGAAGGGGGGGCGCAGGGCGGCATGATAACGGGCGAGGGAGCCCCGGAGGAGATAGCCGCCCTGGACAGCCATACGGGCCGGTCTCTCCGTCCCTATCTGAAACAGCGGGCCGGCCGCCGCGCGGCGGAGGGCCGGAAAAAAGCAGCCCGCCCCGTTCAGCCCCCGCCGGTTATCTCCGTCAGGGGCGCCCGGGAACATAACCTCCGGGACCTTGATGTGGAGATCCCGCGGGAACAGCTGGTCGTTGTAACGGGCGTAAGCGGCTCGGGCAAATCGACCCTGGCTTTCGACCTGCTGTTTGCGGAAGGGCAGCGCCGCTACATTGAATCACTTCCCACCTATATCCGCCAGTACCTCAAAATAATGGACCGGCCGGAAATTGACAGCCTCACCGGCATACCGCCGACCGTCGCCCTCGAGCAGCGAATGAGCCGCTCCGGACGGCGCTCGACTGTCGCCACCCTGACGGAAATCTATCATTATCTGCGCCTGCTGTACTGCAAACTCGGCGTCCAGCACTGCCCGGGTTGCGGCGACCGGATCGAGGCCCATTCGGCGGAGGGGATTGCCGGGGAGATCCTTTCGCGCAGCCGCGCGGGAGGCAGGATGCTGCTTCTGGCGCCGCTCGTGACGGGAAAGAAAGGCTTCCACTCCGAGCTCCTCAAGAAAATGGCCAACCTGGGCTACAAGCAGGCCGTTATCGACGGCAGGCTGCAGGGCCTGGAGCCCACCCCGGCCCTGGGCCGCTTCAAGGAGCACGACATCAACCTTGTCGTGGACGAGATCGCGGGCGCATCCGCCGATATCGCAATGGGGGTCGATCCCGCGTCGCTGCGCACGGCCCTGGACTTCGGAAAAGGCACCGTGCACGTGGCGGATGAAAAAGGGAAACTGGCGACGTACAGCGAAAAACTCTTTTGCCGCCGGTGCGGCCGCGGCTTCGAGCCGCTCGATCCCCGGCTCTTTTCCTTTAACAGCCGGCAGGGCCAGTGCCCGCGGTGCGAGGGGATCGGCAGCCTCGAGGATTTCCTCCCGGAGCTGGTCTTCCCGGAGAAAGACAAATCAGCCGCGCAGAACCTGGAGGCGCTGCAGGGGCGCTCCCTCGGGCGCTTTGCCCGCCGGCTGATCGAGGAGATCCGTGAAAAGGGCGGCATTAACCCGGAGCAGCCCCTCTCCAAGCTGAGTCATGCCAGGATGAACGTGCTGCTGCACGGCAGGGGGTCCGACGGTTCCGCATTCCGCGGCGTCATCCCGCTTTTGCGGGAGTACCGGGAATTCGCCGGAGATGAAGATGCCGAATACCTGGAGCCGCTGCTCGGAGAGGCCGCCTGCCCGGACTGCGGGGGGAGCCGCCTGCGCGCGGAGGCCCGCAGCGTGCGCCTGAAAGGGCATGGCATCGGCGAGATCGTTTCCCTTCCCGCCGCGGAAGCCCTCAAGCTGGTCGGGTCCCTGAACTTCCGGGGGAGAGAGGCCGATATCGCCGGGGACATCGTCAAGGAACTCCTGCCCCGGCTCAGGTTTCTCGACCAGGTCGGCCTGGGCTATCTCGGACTGGACCGGCGCGGCGACACCCTCTCCGGCGGAGAGGCGCAGAGGATAAGGCTTGCAGCCCAGCTCGGCTCAAACCTGCGCGGCATCTGCTATATCCTCGACGAGCCCACGATCGGGCTGCACCCCCGCGACAACGCCATGCTGATCTCCACTCTGAAAGAATTGAAGGCCAGGGGCAACACCATCCTGGTTGTCGAGCACGATGAAGAAACGATCCGCAGCGCCGATCACATCATCGACCTCGGCCCGGGCGCCGGGCCGGAGGGAGGGAGGATTATCGCCCAGGGCACATTTACGGAAATCAGGAAGAACCCCGAGTCTTTGACCGGCGCCTTTCTCAACGGGTCCCGCGGCCGGGGGGACGGCTCCCGCCTGAGACTGGAAGGCATGGGTCCGGACCGGTGGCTGGAACTGCGCAAAGCCGCGCGCAACAACCTCAAGGGGATCACGGTCCGCATCCCGCTCGGCACGCTGACGTGCGTGACGGGAGTAAGCGGTTCGGGCAAGTCCACCCTGATCAAGGAAGAGCTCTTCCCTGCTCTGCACAAAGCGCTCTCCGGCCGTTCCCATTGCGACGGCAACGGCTCCCGCCTGGCCGGTTGGGAGGGGCTTACAAGGGCAGTGGAAATCGACCATTCCCCCATCGGGAGGACTCCGCGCTCCACGCCCGCGACATACGTCGGCATCTTTGACGAGATCCGGAGGCTCTTCTCGCTCGTGCCCGAGGCCCGGCTGCGCGGCTACGGGCCGGGGCGCTTTTCCTTCAATGTGAAGGGGGGGCGCTGTGAGACGTGCGCAGGCCAGGGCATGATTAAAGTTGAGATGAATTTTCTGCCCGATGTTTACATTGACTGCGAGCAATGCGGCGGACGCCGCTATAACGATGAGACGCTTGACATCCGGTACCGCGGCAAGAATATCCATGACGTGCTTTCCATGAGCTTCCGGGAGGGGCTCGACTTGTTCTCTTCCATCAGCTCGTTGAAAAAACCGCTGGAGCTCCTCAATGATATCGGCCTCGGTTACCTGACGTTCGGCCAGTCGAGCCCGAGCCTTTCGGGCGGCGAGGCCCAGCGGACCAAATTGGCCCGGGAACTGGCCTGGGGCAACGGCCGGGCGCTCTATATCATGGATGAACCGACGACGGGCCTGCACATGGCGGACACCGAGCGGCTCCTGGCCGTCCTTCAGCGCCTCGTCGACCTCGGCCACACCGTCGTCGTCATCGAACATAATCTCGATATAATCCGCAGCGCCGACTACATTATAGACCTCGGTCCCGAGGGAGGCGATGCCGGCGGGTCCATCGTCGCACAGGGCAGCCCGCGCGAGATCCTCAGACATGCCGCCGCGTCGCACACGGCTAGGTTCCTGAAGAAGCGCCTCGGCGCCTGAGGCGGATCCGGCCTGTTATCTGCCCGCAAAAAGATTCAGGGATTTCCCCTGCTCTACGAAAACACCGTCTTAATACATCCTTTATACATCCGGGCTTGACTTCCCCCGACCGCCTTTCTTAAGCTTTTATTGTAGCGAAAATCGAGGGGGTGACTTTGTGGATTGCCATGAAATGAAAAAAGGCCAGGTCTACGCATGCAATACTTGCGGCCTGGAGATCCAGGTCAAAACGGAATGCTGCGATTCCGGCAAATCGCGTGAGGACTGCGGCTGTGACTGCACGTTCAGCTGCTGCGATGAGCCTCTCCAGTTAAGATAATCTTCACTCCTGCCATTCAAACCTTTTGCCTGGAAAGGAGGAGGTATGTCTTCCCGCATTGTTCTGCTCCGCAGGGCCGCGCTGTCCTTTGCGGTTTTGCTGGCCATGTGCGCGGCCCCGGGCAAAGCGGCAGCCGCAGCAGCGAAAATTGGCGCCCCGAACCTCGCCACCTCCATAATCGAAGTGGCCGAAAAGAGCATCCCCAGCGTTGTGCATATCAATGTGGTGCAGAAGACTAAGGTATCTTCCCCCCTCCTGCCGTTTTCCAACGACCCCTTCTTCAAGCACTTCTTCGAAGACCGCGCGCCAAAAAAATTCAAAAGGGAGCTCAGGGGAGTCGGCTCGGGCATTATAATCAGGCAGGACGGCCATATTCTGACCAACAGCCATGTCGTGGAGAATGCGACCAAAATCCAGGTCCTGCTTTCCAGCGGTGAGGAATACCCGGCAAAGGTCATCGGCGCGGACCCGAAAACGGACCTGTCCATCATCAAAATAAGTGCTTCCAAACCCTTGCCTTTCCTGAAGTTCGGCGACTCGGACAAGGTCGTGGTCGGTGAGTGGGTGGTGGCGATAGGGCACCCCCGCGGGCTCGATCAGACCGTAACCCAGGGCATAATCAGCGCCAAGAACAGGCGCGGCATAACCGACCCGAGCAGCTACCAGGACTACCTCCAGACGGATGCGGCTATAAATCCGGGCAACAGCGGCGGGCCCCTGCTGAACCTCCGGGGCGAGGTGATCGGCATCAACGGGGTAATCGCTTCCGCATCGGGAGGGTTTGAGGGGATCGGCTTTGCCGTTCCCAGCAACATGGCCCTTTACGTTATGAAAGAGCTGATGGCCCGCGGAAAAGTCGAAAGAGGATGGCTGGGAGTCAGCGTCCAGGACCTCACTTACGACCTGGCAAAAAAATCCGGCCTGGATAAGCAGGGTGGGGCCCTGGTCGCGGAAGTGACCAGGGAAAGCCCGGCCGCGGAAGCGGGAATGAAATCCGGCGATGTTGTCCTGGAATTCAACGGCAAGCCGGTGCCCGATGCCGGGTCCCTTCGCAACTCCGTGGGGGCCACGCGTCCGGGGTCCGAAGCAAACATGGTGGTCTGGCGCGACGGCAGGAAAATCAGGGTTGCGCTCAGAATCGGGAGCCAGGAGGCTGCCGCGAAAGTCCTGGCAGCGACGATAAGGGAGAAGCTGGGGATCACCGTGCGGCCGGTCACCCCCCAGGAGCAGGAAAAGTTTGAAATCAGCGAGGACACCGGGGTCGTTGTCGAAAGCCTTGCGTCGGGCAGCCCTCTCGCGAAGGCCGGCCTTGAGCGCGGCGACATCATTATGGAGCTGAACGGGGATGCGGTGGAGGGGGTTGATTCCTTTAACAGCCTTTTAAGCGCAATATCTTCGGGCAGGCAGATCGAGATGACGATCCTGGACCATCGGACCGGCCGCGTCGGCCAGCTCACGGTCCAGGTCCGATAGAATTTCTTCAGGAGAATCCAATGGACATTTTCAAAGCCTATGACATCCGGGGCGAGTATCCGAACGAACTGGACGAGGAGACCGTCCGCAGGATCGGGGCGTGTTTCGTGCCGCTGCTCAGTGCGAAGAATATCGCCGTCGGGCACGATATGAGGATCTCCTCCCCGAAACTCGCCACCGCCTTCATAGAAGGCGCCGTGAGTTCCGGGGCCTCGGTCACCGACATCGGAATGGTGACTACGCCGCATTTTTATTTTGAGCAGATTGAAGGCGGATTTGACGCTGGAGCAATGATCACGGCCTCGCATCTGCCCTCCGAGATGAACGGCCTGAAGCTTGTCAGACGCGACGCCGTCCCTTTAAGCAGCGACCAGGGGCTCCCCGAACTCAAGCAGATGACCCGGGAGGCGACCTGTCCGCCCGCCGAGCAGCCTCCGGAAAAAGGAAAGGTCAGGGAGGGCAGGGAACTGGACAATTACATCAACCGGATCAGCGGTTATGTCCACGAGCCGGTCGAAATGAAAATTGTTGTCGACGGCGGCAACGGGGCGGTCGGCCCCGAGCTAGACCTGCTGTTCAGAAGATTCCCCATGTGGAATGTAACAACGCTGTGCATGGAGCCGGACGGACGCTTTCCCAACCACGTGGCGAACCCTCTGATCCCGGCCAACACCGAGGACCTCCAGAGGAAGGTCACCGCCATAAAAGCGGACGTGGGCATCGCCTTTGACGGAGATGCCGACCGCTGCGGATTTGTGGACGAGAACGGGGACCGGATCAGGGAAGACCTTGTAACGGCGCTCGTCGCCGAGTTCTTCATTCATCAGCGGCCGGGCTCTAAAATACTCTACGATCTGAGGTCCAGCCGGGCGGTGCCGGAGACAATCAGCCGGCTCGGGGGCGTGCCGGTCCGGTCCCGGGTGGGCCATTCGTTCATAAAGGACCTGATGCGCCGGGAAGGGGCCGTCTTTGCCGGCGAACTGTCCGGCCATTATTACTACAGGGACATGGGTTACACGGACAACGCCCTGCTTACAATGGTCCACATGCTTAATTTCCTGGCCTATAAGGGCCAAACCCTTTCCGAAGTAATGGAGCACCTCCAGATCTATTCGGCAACGGGCGAAATAAACATGACAGTCAGCGACCCCAAGGCCATTCTTTCGGCGCTCGAGCAAAGATACCGCAACGCCGGGCAGGACTGGCTTGACGGGCTTACCATTTCTTACAACACGTGGTGGTTCAACCTGCGGCTGTCAAACACGGAACCCCTCATGAGACTCAACCTGGAAGCGGAAAACCTGATGCTCATGAACTCGAAACAACAGGAAGTCCTTTCCATAATCAGAAAATCAGACCCGCAGATGCGGCTGACGCCCGAATCAAAGTGAAACTCCCCGCCCGGAAAACAAAGATAATCTGCACGATCGGTCCGGCCGCCCGTTCCGAAAAAGTCCTTGCGGATATGATCCGGGCCGGGATGTCCGCGGCCCGGCTGAATTTCTCCCATGACACTCTGGAAGAGCACGGAACCGATATTGGCCGCATCCGCGCCGCCGCGGAGGCGCTCGGCGCATCGATCCCCATCCTCCTCGACCTGCCCGGGCCGAAAATCAGGATAGGCGACCTCGACACCGAGCCGCTGCTCTTGCGCAACGGTGAATATGTAACGCTCACAACGGGCGCGATGCGGGGCAGGGGTTCCATACCGGTCCGGTACGAACTGCTCCCCGAAATAGTGTCCCCGGGATCGATCATTTACCTGAGCGACGGCTTCATCCAGCTCAGGGCGGTATCGATAAGCGGCAAAGATATTAAATGCAGGGTAATAATCGGGGGGCCCCTCCTTTCGCGACAGGGGCTCAGCATCCCCGGCGCGCGGGTCTTCCTGGACCCGCTGACCGAACGCGACCTCCAGATCATCGATTTCGGTCTTGACCGGGGCGCCGATATATTTTGCCTGTCTTTTATCAACAGATCCGACGATATCGTGAGGGCCCGCGAATACCTGCGCAAGCAGGGGCGGCGGGCATACCTGATTGCCAAGATAGAGCGGGCCGATGCCGTCAGGAACATAGACGAGATACTGGATGTGGCCGACGGGATCATGGTGGCCCGGGGCGACCTCGGGATGGAGATCCCGCTCGAGGATGTGCCGGCCGTTCAAAAGCTGCTCATCAACAAGGCAAACCTGAAAAGCAGGCCGGTAATCACGGCCACCCAGATGCTCGAATCCATGGTCTCGAACATCAGGCCCACCCGCGCCGAAGTTACCGATGTGGCCAATGCCATCCTGGACGGGACGGACGGGATCATGCTCTCGGGCGAGACCGCGATCGGCAGGCACCCCGTGGAGGCTGTGCGGATGATGTCCCGCATTGCCGGGGCGATCGAGGGAGGGAAAGGCCCGGCCCGGCATGTGGGCGAGGCCCGGGAGGACCTGGTCAGGAAGGTGGACCGGCGCAACATAACCGTGGGCGACATGATCTCCATTAGCGTGATCGAAGCCGCAAAAGGTCTGCAGGCCCGCCTGATCCTGACCCCCACACACAGCGGCGGCACGCCGCGGCGGGTATCCAGGTTCAAGCCCCGCAGCTGGGTGATCGCTTTCTGCCGGGATCAGCACGTGCACGGTTTCCTGAATATTTCGTACGGCGTCTGGCCCATCCTTGTTGAAAACCCTTTCGACCAGCAATTCCTGTTCCGGTACCTTAAAGACCAGGGGCTCGCCCGCAAGGGGGACAGAGTGGTGATAACCGAGATGGTGTCCCCCGGGCGGGAGGGGGGCGTGGACTTCCTGGGGATCACTACTCTTGCTTGAAACTCCCGCGGGGCCGGATTGAGGGCTCAAACCAAGCCGTCCTTTTTACTAATCCGTAAGTGTAATTTGTTTCAGCAGCGCTCAGGACGCAAATCAGGGATAGTCTTATTGCCAAGGTTTCCGGAATCTATATAATCATTATTGCCTTCATGAACATTCCCGGTCCTTTTGCCGGAGCAAATTAAATCCATTCCAGAAGCGGACCATCAGGGCGGTTGTGAAAAAATTGAAATAAGGAGCGGGGGAAAGTAATGTCTACCATAGTGAACCGTACCGAGGAGCAGGAGAGCGCCATGATAATGAGCGCAGTCAGGCGCTATTTCGGCGAGGATTTCCAGATCCGGGACCAGTCCGGCTCCGACTCAAGTCTCCTGGAAGCGCTCAAGGCGTATTTCCGGGAACGGAAGGAAACATGAAATCCCCGGCAGCCCGAATATTTATTATAGTCATGTTGACCGGTTTTGCAGTGTCGTGCGGGCCTGTTCTTTCCAAGCAGACGATGAGTTATGTCGACCCCTCGATCTCTTTCCAGGAACTCGTCAAAGACCCGGACAGGTTCAAGGGGAAGACAGTCGTGCTGGGCGGACGCATTATCAGCACAAACGTGAAAACCGACGAAACCTGGATGGAGATTCTCCAGCAGCCGCTCGGGTCCAGGCAGAGGCCCGAAGACACGGATGAGTCTTACGGACGTTTCCTGGTCAGGTTTTCCGACTACCGCGACCCTGCGGTATATTCAGCGGGTCGCTCCATCACGGTCGCGGGCCAGGTGCTCGGGAGATCCATACGCCCCCTCGGCCAGATCCAATACAGCTACCCGGCGCTCCTGGCCAGGGAAGCCCACCTGTGGAAAATAGATGCTTACGGACCGGAGCCGCGCTTCACTTTCGGCCTCGGAGTGGGCGTTTTCCATTATCATTAGGCGGTATCATGAAAGCTAAATTTCTGCTGTTTCTTTTTTCCTTATTCTTGATCCTTTCCTGCTCGCCTTTTTCCCGCCAGGCCCTGAAGCAGGTTGACTTGAAACAGCCTTTCAGCGATATCCAGAAAGCGCCCGGGAAATACATCAATAAAAATGTTCTGTGGGGCGGACAGATAATCGAAACGAAAGTCGGCAAGGACGGCACATTTATTACCGTGATGGACAAGCCGCTGGATTTCGAGAAGCGGCCGGAAGAGGGCGACGTGTCAGACGGCAGGTTCATCGTCCGCTACCCGGGGTTCCTGGACCCCGCCATTTACAAGCCGGGGAGGGAGGTCTCGGTGATCGGGACGATAACGGGCCATGTGGTACAGCCCGTTGGTGAACTGCAGTACAATTATCCCCTTGTCGAATCGAAGCAGCTCCATTTATGGGAGCGCCGGGCCAAATACAGAAGGCCGGCTTACTGGGACTATCCCGTCATGCCTTTCCCGTATGCAAGCTATCCTTATTATCCACCCTACATCTTCGGCAGGCCGCCGTACTGGTAGTCAGGAGAGCTCATATTGTGCTTTGCGCCTGCATACCGCATCGCTTGATATAAGTATTCTGAATTTTTTGCGTAAGCATTTTTAAAGAGCCCGAATCGAGGCTGGTATCGGGGCTATTTCCTGAACAGGGCGTCAAGCCGGCTCCTTGCGTCGGCCCCGGTTTCTTTAGCACTTCCCCTGTTTTTCTTCCCGGGCGAGAAGAAATCGCAAAAATTCCGTTTCTCCTTATCAAGCACCCTTTCGGCCTGGGGCTCCCCGCACGAGTTGTACCGGCCCGGGTCGTAATGCGCGCAATTGATACAGCAGCGCAGGTCCGCCCCGCACGATGCGCATACCTCGCTGCGGCCTATGGTCCCTTCCAGCGGGTTTGACCCTCCGCATTTTCTACACTGCATATCCGCCTTCTCCCCTGTATTCAGACCCGCTGATTCTATTGGAAATTTGTAAAAAAATCCATTTGCACTTTGAAAACGCCGTGCTATTATTCGTTCTGAAGCATTAAGTAGCTCTTCAAATTTTTCTGAATCAACTTCTTTTTGGTCCTGTTTAAGTGTCCCGATTGGAGCCGAAATCTGGATATGCCGGAACGCGATCGACTGTTATTGGAAGCCGTCCCCTTTAGCATCTCCTCATTTGACAGCGCTCCTGATGTGGATCGGTTCGGTTGTGCCATTTGCTTCGTTGAAGACAATATCTTCAGGAAACCGGTCAACCCTTTTTTAAGGGATTGATCCAAGCCGACACAGAAAGGAACCAATCTCAAAATCATGCTTGATAAAGTCAAAGAGGGGCAAAAGAATATGGGTATAAAAGTCTTGCTGGCGGATGATCACAAAATCGTGCGAGACGGACTTCGCACCCTTATTGAAAAACAGAAGGACATGGAAGTAATCGGAGAGGCTGAAAACGGACGCAATACGGTGAAGCTTGCCCAGAAACTGCTGCCCGACGTAGTCATTATGGATATCACTATGCCGGACCTCAACGGGATCGACGCGACCCGCAGGATCCTGACGGAATCGCCGGGGGTCAAAGTCATCGCCCTCTCGATGCATTCGGACAGGCGTTTTGTCTCCGGGATGCTGGAAGCCGGAGCCTCGGGTTACCTCCTGAAGGATTGCGCTTTTGAGGAGCTTGCCGGTGCAATCCGTTCGGTAACATCGAACCACACCTACCTGAGCCCGCGCGTGGCCGACATAGTAGTCAAGAACTACGTGAACAAGGCGTACGGCGGCGGCATACCCGCCCTGCCGGCTTTGACCAACAGGGAAAGAGAAATGCTGCAGCTCCTGGCTGAGGGCAAGACGACAAAGCAGATAGCATCCCACTTGCACATCAGCGTCAAAACGGTCGAAACGCACCGGCGCAACATCATGTTCAAACTCGACATCCACAGCACTGCCGAACTCATAAAATACGCGATCCGTGAGGGGCTGATCACGCTGGAAAGCTGAAGTAAAAAGTAGAAGCATTCAGCCTGGGGCGACCGGCGCGTCCCGGGCTTTTTTATGGCCTCCCCCGCCGTTTACCGGCGATTTCCCCGCCCCGTTGGATTAAGCCTTAACCTGAGAAGTTTTTCAGCTAATGCGAAACAGAAAATCAGGCAATGCTCGATGGCAGGCTCTGCTCTCTTATAATAAATATGATTCCACCAATTCCGGTTGGATTCGCATAAAGTGACATCCCAGCTTCCCCCTTGATACATCAAGGGGTTTTGCTTGCAGGCACTGGTCTTAACGTGAGAGCCCGCCTTGGCTTCATGTAACCGGCACCAGAGCAGCGCACATCGGGAAATATACATCCGAAAAAGGAGACGATATCTTGCGGGAATTTCTAAACCGCTTACGCATGAATATGGGGGTGACACCCCCGCTGGACGGGGTTGCCGACCCGGATGAAAGAAAGAAGCATGAAAAGGCCTGTCCCCATCAGAAGCTTTACGGGGGAGGCGACCGCACCAGGATCGATTTCGCCGCCTTCCTGGAAGACATGGCAAGGCAGGCAAACGTACCGCCGGGGATCATCCGGATAAAATTCCGGAATGTCCATCTGAGCAGCGATACCGCTGTCCATTGCGGTTTCATTTTAAAGGAGCTGCTCGCGAACTTCACCCGGATCCGTCCCGGGGAAAAGGGCAGAGTCATCATCGACCTCTGTCCGGAAGGCGATTATTTCAACCTGGTAGTTTCCGATTACGGCAGCCATTTTTGCCGGGACATTGATTTGCATGGATCGGAAAGCCTCAGCGCCCGCCTGATCATGTTGCTGGCGCAGCAGATAAACGGGAAAGTTGAATTCGACAGGCATTCTTGTGAATTCCGGCTCAGGTTCAGCGAGCCCGGCATTCTGGAGAGCTTGCAGTTATGATCCGGCGCCATAATTCATTGAAACGGGATAAAGAATGCGCCCCATAATGTTCGGCTGGGAGTTCCCCCCCTTCATCAGCGGAGGGCTGGGGACGGCCTGCTTCGGGCTGACGCGGGCCATGGCCAGGCTCGGGATAGACATAATTTTCGTGCTGCCGCGGATCAAGGGAGATAAGGGGCATTCGCATGTGAGGCTTGTTTCCGCTTCCGACGTCCCCACGCAGGCAGCTTTCGAGCGGGAGCAACTGCTCCAGAAGCTCGAGTTTCGCATAATTGACTCCATCCTCAAGCCGTACCTGAACGAGAAGGAATACGAAAAGCTCGTTTCAGAATCGCGGCTGATGAGGGAGCCGGGATGCGACGAGGAAACGGCGGAGCTCTCCGGCAATTACGGTCCCAACCTCATCAACGAGGTCATACGCTACGGGGATGTCGCAGGGGTGCTGTCCCAAAGGGAATCTTTCGACATTATTCACTCTCATGACTGGATGACGGCATTTGCGGGAGCCCGGGCCAAGCGCAGCAGCGGCAAGCCTTTCATTTACCACGCCCACGCCCTCGAATTCGACCGCAGCGGAGAGGGCATCAACCAGGATATCTACAACATAGAGCGCTTCGGGATGGAAGCCGCCGACCATGTCATCGCGGTGAGCCATTACACGAAGGGGCAGATCGTGAGCCGCTACGGCATACCCGAGGAAAAAATCAGCGTCATCCACAATGCCGTATCCCGCTCGGAGGGCAAGGACTTTCCTGCCGTCGAGAAAAATCCCACCGGAAAAGTCGTGCTCTTCCTGGGGAGGATCACGTTTCAGAAAGGCCCTGATTATTTCGTCGAGGCTGCCGCCAGGGTTATCAAGGCAATACCGGAAGTCACGTTTGTGATGGCAGGCACGGGCGACATGATGCCCCGGATGATCGACAGGGTGGCCCAGCTCGGGATCGGAAAAAATTTTCATTTCACCGGCTTTCTGAAGGGCGCCGAAGTCGAGCGCATCTACGCCATGAGCGACCTGTACGTTATGCCGAGCGTGTCCGAGCCCTTCGGCATCTCGCCTCTTGAGGCTATGCTCTATGACGTCCCGGTGATCATTTCCAGGCAATCGGGAGTTTCGGAGATCCTCAGGCACGCCCTGAAGGTGAATTTCTGGGACATCGACGAACTGGCCGACAAGATGATCGCCGCCCTCAAATACCCGTCACTTATCGAAGAGCTCAAAAAAGGCAGCAGGCAGGAGCTCGACAGCATTCATTGGAAAACAGCCGCGGAAAAAGTCTATCAGGTCTATAAAATGCTGGCCGGCTGACCTTCCGGACATAAAGGATAATAATGCCGCCGTTATGCCTCTATTTCCATGCCCACCAACCGATGCTCCTGCGCGGGTTCACGCTCCTCGACATAAACAAGGGAAACCGCTACGAGGACGAGGCCGCCAACCTTGAAAACTTCAATGCGTTTGTGGATTTCCGCTGCCTGCCCCTGAACCGGCTTCTTTACAGGGCGGTGCAGGAGAGCGGGGGCGCGCTGCGCCTGGGCATTTCTCTGTCCGGGACTTTCCTGGAGATGCTGGAAAAACACCGGCCCGACGCTGTCGCCGGCTACAAGTCGCTCGCGCAAACCGGAATGGTGGAGCTGCTGGGCGAGAATTATTTCCGTTCGTACGCATTCCTTTTCTCGGAAGAGGAATTCGTCAAACAGGTGAAGCTCCACAGAAAAAAATTAAAGGAGCTGTTCGGCAGCGCCCCCGCAACTTACCGCAATACGGAGTCCTGTTATAATAACAGGATGGCCTCCTGCATCGGGGAGCTTGGCTTCCGGACCCTGCTTAACGACGCCCGTATCGAAGCGGCCGAAATTGCCCGAGTCTACAGGCCCGCGGGGGCTGAGGGTTTGTGCTTTATTCAGGGGGGGAGCCGGTTATCAGATTTCAATTTTGAACTTTCAAAAGACCAGGGCAGGACAATTTTGCCGCTGTCCATAGATTGCGGATTTCTGGACGAATCCGGACTTTCCGATGTTTTCGGTTTTATAGAAAAAAGTCTCAAGGAAGGCCGCCGTTTCATTCTCCCGGGCGAGGCCGGATGCGGGGACGCTCCTCTCCTCGACATCCCCGTCCGGCGCGGCCGGCCATGGACCCCGGCCGCTCAAGGCAAGGGGAGGGTTAATTACATGCAGAGCGATGCCCTTCAGGCGCTCTATTCTCTTTCGGGGCGGGTCCGGCGCAGGGGCAACACCGGCCTGCTGGCGGCCTGGCGGAGACTCCAGTCGACCGACCATTTCCAAAACATGCAGACCGCGCCGGCCGGCAGGGATAATCCGTACGGTTCCCCATACGAGGCATACCTCATTTTCATGAACATCCTTGCCGACATTTCCAAGTCAACAGCAGGGGGGCGGAAATATTGAAGGCGGACAACTATTATTTCGACGTCAACTGGGAAGTCTGCGCCCGCTCCGGCGAGAGCTTTCTGATATACCGGGGCAGGATACGAAGCGCTCTCAGGGTGATTGACAGGTACTATTACCTGGCGGGCCCGGACCTCAAATCGCGCCCGGAATTCGCCGAACCCGATGATGAATGGAGGGGGCTCGTCGACGTCATGTTCGCCGCGGACAAAAACAGTACAGGGCCGGACCCGGGCCGTGAGACCGGATGGCGGATACCCGGAGAACCTCAGGCCGTCTTCGCCAACTTCGGCCGGCGCATGAATTCGAAGTTCCACCTTTACGAATTATGGGAGGATTCGGGTCTGGTCATCACGAATAACGGCCGGGCTTGCCTGGAACCGGTAATGTACAGCCATGCCTCTCGCGCAATAATAGACCTTGTCGCCGGTCCGGGCAACAGTCCGGATTTTTTCTTCGGCACGGGACGGCTTTGCGTAAAGCGCAAAACGCCGGAGCCTGAGACAGTCTTGAATTCCGTAGCCTCCTTTGAAGGAAGGACAAATTACTCGGGCCATGTGAACATCTATTTTGAGGCAAAGAGGCCCTCTGCCGATACACGGGATGGCGAGGGCGCGGTATTGCGGGCCGGGGCCCTTCCGGGAGGTTTTGCCGTGCTCGCGGCTGCGGGCGTATCGCCGCTTTCGCCCGGACCGGCGGCAATCGGCAGCAAAGGCCCCGCTGTCGTGCTCTCCATTG
>CAZKYN010000056.1:0-15204 GCA_964556675.1 uncultured Syntrophaceae bacterium | reverse complement strand
CGCCATGGGCGCCCGAAATACGGTCATAATGGACAAGTACATCCCGCTGTTCTGCGAAGACGTACCGCGCTGCGGCTGCATGGCAATCACCGAGCCCGCCGGCGGCTGCAATATCGAGGACGAGTCGGAGCACGCCATGACCCTCCGGACCAGGGCAAGACTTGAAGGCGACGAGTGGGTGATCAACGGCGAGAAGATGTGGCCCAGCGGGGCAAGCATCGCCGACCTCTATTGCGTCGTCTGCACGACGGACCCCAACCTGAAGGAAAAAGGTTTCGCCCTTATCTATGTGCCGAAAGACACCCCGGGACTTTCCTTCGGCAAACCCGAACAGAAGATGGGCATGAAGGTCACCGACGTGAACACGGCAATCTATTTCGACAACGTGCGCGTGCCGAGAGAGTACCGGGCCGGAGGGCCTGGAATGGACTGGCAGCTCTTCCGCGCCAACGTGAGCTGGGGACGCCTGACGAGCGCGCCCATTTCGCTGGGCAACGCCCAGGCCGCTCTCGAAGCGGCCCTTGAATTTACGAAGAACAGGTCTTATGGCGGCAAGGCCGTGCGCAACCATTCGCTGCAGGCGGCAATGCTGGCCGACATGATGGTCGGCATCGAATCGGCCCGGGCCTTCTATCTGATGGTCGCGGCCATGTTCAACAACCGGAAAAAGTACGGGACGCCCGGAGAGGACTTCCTGCTCGCGCGCGCCAGCGCCGCCAAGGTGCATGCATGCGACACGACCGAGATGGTCTGTGCCAAGGCTATGGAGCTGATGGGCTCATACGGCTACTCCCGCGAATACCACGTCGAGAAATACCTGCGGGACAGCAAGATCATCCAGATCTGGCTGGGTGGAGGGCAGCTGGGCCGCCTCGACGTCGTCCAGAGCTATTATCCTTATGTAAAACGAGACTCGTGAAGGAGCAAACGATCATGGCACTAATGACACCGGAGCAATACGAGGAAAGCCTGCGCAGGATGAATTTCAAGGTATACCTTATGGGAGAGCGGGTTGAGAACCCCGTCGACAACCCGATCATCCGCCCGTCCATGAACTCGGTTAAAATGACGTATGCCCTTGCGCAGGACCCCCTGCACGAGGACCTGATGACGGCCATGTCGCACCTGACGGGCGAGAAGATCAACCGCTTCTGCCATATCCATCGCAGCACCGGGGACCTGGTCAAGAAAGTCAAAATGCAGAGGCTCATGGGGCAGAGGACGGCAGCGTGCTTCCAGCGCTGCGTCGGCATGGACGCCATCAACGCCGTGGACAGCGTCACGTTCGAGATGGACAAGAAACTCGGCACGAATTACCACGAGCGGTTCACGAAATTCCTGCTCATGATGCAGAAGGAAGACCTGACCGTAGACGGGGCCATGACGGACCCCAAGGGCGACCGGGGATTATCTCCTGCCAAACAGGCCGACCCGGACCTTTACACCCGAGTGGTGGAAAAGAGGAAAGACGGGATCGTGGTCAGGGGCGCCAAGGCCCACCAGACCGGCGCGATCAACTCGCACTGGATACTTGTCATGCCGACGAGCACGATGACCAGGGAAGATGCCGATTATGCCGTATCTTTCGTCGCCCCGGCCGATGCGGAAGGGATCATGTACATATACGGCCGCCAGTCCTGCGATACGCGCAAACTTGAAGACGGCGAGTTCGACATGGGCAACAAGAATTTCGGCGGACATGAAGCGCTGATGGTCTTCGACGACCTGTTCGTTCCCTGGGATAACGTCTTCATGTGCGGCGAATACGAGTTCAGCGGGGCCCTGGTCGAGCGCTTTGCCGGCTACCACCGCCAGAGCTACGGCGGCTGCAAGGTCGGGGTGGGGGACGTGCTCATCGGGGCGGCCGCCCTGGCTGCGGATTTCAACGGCGCGGCCAAGGCCTCCCATGTGAAGGACAAGCTCACCGAGATGATGCACCTCAACGAGACCCTTTACGCCTGCGGGATCGCCTGTTCCGCCGAGGGCTGCATGACCGCTTCCGGAAACTATATCATCGACCTGCTGCTCGCCAATGTCTGCAAGCAGAACGTGACCCGGTTTCCCTATGAGATCGCCCGGCTCGCGGAAGATATAGCCGGCGGATTGATGGTAACGATGCCCTCGGAGAAAGACCTGAAGAACCCCGAAATAGGCAGGATCATAGAGAAGTACCTGCGGGGCGTTCCTTCGGTCCCGACGGAGTACCGGTGCCGGGTCCTGCGGCTCATCGAGAATATAACCCTCGGCACGGCCGCGGTGGGCTACCGGACGGAATCCATGCACGGGGCCGGCTCGCCCCAGGCGCAGAGGATCATGATCTCGCGCCAGGGCAACCTTGAGCACAAGAAGAAACTGGCCAGGGAGATCGCGGGGATAAAGGGCTGAACACCGTTTTATTGCATTTGATTTGTCACTCCGGCGCAGACGGGAGTCCGGTTTTATTAAGGACCTGGATCCCGATCAAGCCGGGAATGGCAAATTTGAAAAACTGCAATCAGTCCCCTTTTTGTAAAGGGACATTTTGAGGGGCCTGACGGTCGCCCCAATGCATAATTATCTATGGCCGATATCGGGATAAAATTCTGCGGCGGCTGTAATCCCCTGATCGACCGCGCGCGGCTGGCCGCGGAAGTCGAACAGCTCCTGGGGCCGGGAAACAGTCTGGTCATGGTACCGAGCAGTTCCGTGCCGGATGTAGCCGTCCTTATCTGCGGGTGCGAAACCGCCTGCGCCGGCGGCCCGCATGTAACCGGCCCCAGAGGACCGGCCCGCAAGTGGGTCCTCGTCGCCGGGCCGTCAGTGGACTATACGAAAATCCCGGAAAAGGAGTTGGCCGGGGTGATAGCCGAGAGGCTCAGGGCCATTCAGGCCGAAACCGAAGCCGGGTAGCCTCATCAAAAAAATCCTTTCCGAAAAAAATCCCTCTTATTAAGATTATAGACAATAACAGTCATCGTGCTCGCTTTTGACCCTCGCTGAGCGTGTCGAAGTGAGTACCTTTTATATCCTTCCACTTGGATCTGGATGGGAAAGAAGGTGATAGGGTGAATATCTTCACCATTTTGAGGGGGCAGCGGGAGGATATGTAGACAATTTAATTTATCCACCCTTAAGCCTTGCCGGGATTGATGTTTTCCCGGGCCGTGTAGCCTTATTCATCCCGGGAAAAGACCTTTGAACTTGACTTGAAAGGCAAAAAACGCTAGAAAATCCTCTTTCAACGCGCCTGTAGCTCAGCAGGATAGAGCATCTGCCTTCTAAGCAGAGGGTTCGGGGTTCGAGTCCCTGCAGGCGCGCCAAAAGGATCTTTTAATATGGTGGGTGTAGCTCAATGGTTAGAGTGTCGGGTTGTGGCCCCGAAGGCTGTGGGTTCGAGTCCCATCACTCACCCCAAATATAACCGGTATCGCCGTCTTATAAATAAAAGCGCCTGTAGCTCAGCTGGATAGAGCGTTAGACTTCGGATCTAAGCGTCGTGGGTTCGAATCCTACCAGGCGCGCCAGGAAATGAGGATATTCCCAGCGGATATCAGAATTTATGGGGAGGGCAGGGGCCCTCTTTTAAGCTTGACAAATCGGCCGGCTTTAAATAAAAAGGCCACCTCTTTAAAAAAACAAATCGGGCCGCTAGCTCAGTCGGTAGAGCAGTTGACTCTTAATCAATTGGTCCGGAGTTCGAGTCTCCGGCGGCCCACCAGAAAAAAAGGCAATTCGGGAAGTTACGAATTGCCTTTTTTGTTGAATGCGTTTCATGTTGCTCAAAATTGGCTTCAATTGGGCCTGCCATATCGAAAGTCAATCCCTCTTTTTCAGGAGGGACCGTATGAAATTAAATGAGTCTGGTCTCCTTGAAAGTTCCATCAGAAAATCATCTTTATAAGATTCTGCCCATCTATAAAAGTCAACTTCATCCCTTTGATTTTTGGTTAATTTCTTATTCGTTTTTCTTTCAAATGCATCCACCGTCAAATCAAGACCGCCTTAAAGCCTGATGAAATAATGCGCTGTTAAATCCACTCCCCTTTTTTTGCCCCGGTAGTATTTGTGAATCTTACTGTATAGATAGTGACCAAACCCTGATTTACACATCCAATCCTGCTTGCTAAGTCGTTGCTGCTTCTGATCTCATCTAGTGCGGGCCGGTTTTAATGGATAACAAAAGTGTAAAATATCCTGATAATCGACGTGATTAAATCCCGACGTGTTGAATCCTGAAGCGCACAGCCATTCAGCCGGGCAATAAGCTTGAGCTTGTTAAAATCTTCAGCCCGATCGTGGACATCGTTTGTTTCAAGCACGATCTGCTCCCTGACTCCCATGGCATAAGCAGACAGGCCCACGACCATAATTTCATTCGAAATCCTTCGCCTTATCAAACACCATGCAAATTGCTGTGGTTTGCTAAAAAAATGGCTCAAGGCCAACAAATTGTTGTTTGTGTCTGAAATATGGTATATATCACGAAGAAAAATCCTACAGATCAGCTTCGGTATTTGTGACCGGATATTCTCAAGGAGCGGAACTGAAAATGAAGAAAGATGATGCCATTCTCATAGCGATTAACTATGCCGCCCGCAATCTGCTTGTCTCTCCCTGGGAGGAATGCATACAGAAAATCATGGAAAAGCTGGGAAAGGCTATGTTGGTAAGCCGCTTGGGATTGCACAGGCACTTTGACAATGACGATCCATACATCGGTTTGGTATGCGAATACGTAAGTCCGGGTGTCGAACCTCTCATCGATAACCCATTTTTTCAGCAATTCCATTACAAACGACTTGGATTTTCCGGTTGGTTCGACAGGCTGATTACGGAACAGCCGATCATTGGAAATATTGCCGATTACCCTGAGTCCAAGCGAAACCTGTTTGCCCGGATCGGGGTCAAGTCACACATTGTAATCCCTATTTTTGTGGGGCAATCGCCCTGGGGGCTTCTGACGCTTGACGACTGTGAAGTTGTGCGAAATTGGTCCACAGCGGAAATTGACGGGTTGCGGGCCTTTGCCGTGATACTTTCAGCCGCAATGGAGCGCGAGAATGCGAGAGACGCTCTGCGGGAAACGGAAAGCCTTTTTGAATTCACGAGCGATATGTCGGAAGGCATTATAATAATGGATTGGGACGGCCGGGTCCTTTACGCCAATCAGGCGCTTATCAGATTTTCAGAAATAAAGTCGACTGATGAACTGATTGATATCAACGTCAAACCGTTTCTGCATCCCGAGACATTGAACCTTTCAATGTCGGCATTGTCCAGGGTTAAAGAGGGCAAAAGCAGCGGATCATTTCATGACCATATGATCGTGTCGAGAAACGGGCAAATCAGATATCTCGAGGGCGCCGGCAGAAAGGTGAGGTTCAAGGGGAAAGACGCCTGTCTCGTCAGTCTGCGTGACGTGACCGAAAAGAGGATTGCGCAAAAAGGGCTTGAAGAGAAGTCCGCGGAACTGGTCCGCGCCAATGCAGCAATGAGGGCGGAAATAGCCGAGCGGAAAAAAGCCGAAGAGGCTCTCCGGGAAAGCGAAACCTTGTTTCGCAACCTTGTCGAAAACATGCTCGATTGTCTCCTCATAATCGATCTGAACGGGGACATACTCTTTGCCAACGATGCCGCTTTCAGGCTGGTGAATGCTTCCAGGGCCGATCTGGAAGGCAGGAAAAAGAATATCATGGATTTTTTAAGTTCCGACAGCCGGGAGAAAACTTTTGAGGCCTTGAAATTGGGCAAAGGCGGCAAGAGGTCTTTCCTCGTCGATTATAAATTAATAACTTCGGGCGGCGAGGAAATATATGTTGAGGGCGTGGGCAAGCCGATCGACTTTAAAGGCCGCAGGGCTGCAATTGTCAATGTCAGAGACATAACAGACCGCAAACTGGCCGAAGCGGCTATCAGGGAATCAGAGCGGAAACTGGCGGACATAATCCAGTTCTACCCTGACGCCACCATGGTCATAGACCAGAACGGAAAAGTCATTTTGTGGAACAATGCCATTATGGAGATGACCGGCATTCCCGCTGAAAAAATGGTCGGGAGGGATAAGTACGAATACTCTCTCCCCTTCTACGGCGAGCGCAGGCCGATCCTCGTGGACCTCGTGATGAAACCCGATGGCGAAGTCGAGAGAGAGTACACCAGCATTACGAGGAACGGAACTGTCCTCTACGGCGAAAGCTATGTCCCGCGCCTGAGAAACGAGTCTCATTATCTGGTGGCGACCGCAGCCAGACTCCATGACCACGAAGGCAATATAATCGGCGCCATAGAGAGCATCAGGGATGTAACTCATCAAAAGAGGCTTGAGGAAGCCCTGGCGAAAAGTGAAGAGAAATACCGGGAACTTGTTGAAAAGGCCCGCAGCATCATTATGAGGATCGATATAAAAGGCAACATTATCTTCTACAATGAATACGCTGAAAAATTCTTCGGATTTTCCCAGCAGGAAATTCTCGGAAAGAATCTGATTGGAACCATTATCCCCGATGGCGGTACGGAACGGAAATACTTGAGGGATTTGCTGGAATCCATGATCAAGTGTCCGGAGAAGTACGCCTATTACGAAAACGAGAACGTGTGCCGCGACGGAGCGCGTGCTTGGATTTCCTGGACGAATGCCCCGGTCTACGACCACAACGGAGAGGTTATCGAGGTCCTCTGTATCGGCAACGACGTATCGGAAAGGAAAAAGGCCGAGGAGGAACTTCGCAGACACCGCGAGCACCTTGAGGAAATGGTCAATGAGCGCACGGCGGAATTGAAGTATGCCAATGAAAGGCTTGCGGCTGCTTATGCCGACCTCAAAGCGTCCGAGGAGAGATTGATCCAGCAGGAAAAAATGGCATCAATAGGACTGCTGGCTTCCGGAATAGCACACGAGATAAAGAACCCGCTGGCTATAATCCTTCAGGGGGCTGAATTTGTTAAGTCGAGTGTGAAAGACGATTTCCTCATGGATGCGCTTGACCGGATAAAGAACTCCAGCTTGCGGGCTGACGAGATAATAAAGGGTCTTTTGAGCTACTCCAGACAAACCGATCTCAATCTGGAGAAGACAGACATGAAAACGGTTATAGAAGATTCGATTTTGCTGATAAACCATCAACTGACCAGGAAAAGCATCATTGTACGAAGAGATTACTCAGCAGTCCCGCAGCTTATGATCGACGGCAATCAGATGAAACAGGTATTCATTAACATCCTGATGAATTCAATAGAGGCAGTTACCAATCATGGGCAGATTCACATTGATGTCGAGTCGATCACGAATAAAGATAATAACGAAATGATCAAGATCCAATTCACAGACAATGGGGCGGGAATAGCAAAGGAGGATGTTCAAAAGATTTTCGATCCCTTTTTCACGACAAAGCGAAATACGGGTGGAACGGGTCTCGGCCTTTCGATCACCAAAGGCATAATTGAAAAGCATAAAGGCGATATCCGGATTGAAAGCCGGGTTGGCGTCGGTACAAAAATAACCGTGTTCTTACCGGCCACGAATCCCTGAAGAGTAATTTATGTGGATAATTCGTTAGTCATGAATGAATTTCCTCCCAAGCAAAGCACAACGATATCTGCATGAGAAGTCAGCGGCATAAACCCGGCATATAACTCCGTCGGTTTCGATCCATTCCCCGTTCGATCTGCAAGGTATTGATTTAATCCCGTCCGGCTTGAATGAGGACATCGTGCTTCATATCCTTCCTTTATATCGACTCCGGGTTGAGTTATCCGGCTTTGTTCATCCTCTGCTGCCCGCGATAACATTTATGAGCGGCTCGTAATCTCTGCGCGAGAGGATATCCAGTAACTGCGCTGCAATTGTGCCATGCAAAGCGCGAACCGGGGATTTCTCGCCGGCCCGCGGTATTTCGTCCGGCGACATTCCGGCAATAAAGGCATCATTGATGCCCGAACTGATTTTTCTCATGGTATTGCCGCTCGTATAGCCTGTTATGAAGAGACACCCGGAGGGGCCGATAGCGATGTCCACGGCCTTGGTGCTTTGTTTTGAACCGAGAAGTCTGCTCCAGTGTTTGGCGCCTGTAGCGTCGTATTTGACAACGAACGCATCGTAATGGCCGGCATTTTTATTGCCGTCGAGGTCCCCGTTTGTGAAACCCGTTATATAGATGTCTCCCGATTCTCCGATAGCAATACCGCCGGCGTAATCGTGGCCTTTTGAATCAAGCACTTGGACCCATTGCTTTACCCCGAATGGGTCGTATTTGGCGATAAATGCGACAGTGGAGCCCGCGTTCAAATAGCCGTCGAGGGGGTTGCCGTTGGAATACCCCGTTATGTAAATATTGCCCCGTTTGTCCAGCGCGATACCCTCGGCGCTGTCCAGGGCGGCTGAACCCAGGTGCTTAACCCACCTCATCTCTCCCGAGGAGTCGTAACTGGCGATAAACGCGTCGAAGCTCCCCGAATTTTTGTTCCCTCCCAGGTCGCCATTTGTGGTCCCGGTAATATAGATATTCCCCGAGCCGTCGATAGCGACAGCCCCGGCGCTGTCGAGAGCCGTTGAACCGAGAAGCCTCAGCCATTTTTTAGCCCCCGACTGGTCGTACCTGGCAATAAATGCATCATAACAGCCCGAGTTTGCGTTGCCGCTGAGATTGCCGCTTGTGGATCCCGCTATATAAATGCTTCCTGTAGGATCGATCTTTATACAGAGGCCCAAATCGGATTTCTCTGTTCCGAGGAGGGTCACCCACTGCTTCTCGCCTGCGGGGTTATATTTGGAGATGAAGGCGTCATAGCCGCCGGAGTGTTCTTTTCCGTCGAGATTGCCGGCAGTCCATCCCGTTACATAAACATTGCCGGAAGCGTCAAGGGCGACCCCGTTGGCGCAATCGTCCATGGCCGATCCGAGGAGCCTGGTCCAGAGTCTGGCGCCCGTAATGTCGAATTTCGAGATGAATGCGTCCCTGGCGCCCGCGTTTTTATTGCCGTCAAGGTCGCCGCTTGTGACACCCGCGATGTAAATGTTTCCGGAGCCGTCCACGGCGATGCCTTCAGAGCTGTCGACGCCGTTTGAGCAGACTATTTTCCGCCAGGAGGCCTTGCCTGCACTATCTCCGGCAGCTCTGGATGTCTGCCCGAAACTGTTGAGAGCGAAAATCTGAAGGCACAACAGGAATATCAGTATAATTACTGCGCTGAATTGCATGATTATTCTTTTCATATGAACTCCGTAAAGAGAGGGTCCTGCTGGGGCAGGAACTTCTCGAAAAATTTTTCCGGTATCCCTACCAGATGGTTCCATCGGGCAGGACCTTCGCGATAAAGGCGTCATCTAAACCGGAATTGGTGTTCCCATCGAGATTGCCGCCGGTGCTGCCGGCGATATAGGCGTGCCCCGGTATGTCCACGGCGATGCCGTATGCATAATCGACTGATGTTGTTCCGAGGAGGCTTACCCACTGCTTGACCCCGGATGGGTCGAACCTGGCGATGAATGCATCACCATTGCCCGAATTGGCGTTCCCGTCGAGGCTGCCGTAGGTGTATCCCGCGATATAAATATTCCCCGAGCCGTCCAAAGATATGCCCTCGGCGCTGTCCCCTCCTGCGGAGCCGAGGAGAGTCGCCCATTGCTTTACGCCCGCGGGGTCGAACCTGGCGATGAACGCATCGCTAACACCGGCATTCGATATCCCGCCGAGGTCGCCGGATGTGGAGCCTGTTATGTAGATATTCCCCACACCGTCCACTGCTATGCCGGTTGCACCATCATCTTCTGCCGAGCCGAGGAGGACGACCCACTGTTTTGCGCCCGCAGGGTCGTACTTGGCAATGAACGCATCATTTGCACCGGCATTGGCATTCAACTCCAGATCGCCGTAGGTGGTGCCCGCTATATGGATATTCCCAGCGCCGTCCACGGCTATGCTGCTTGCGATGTCACCTTGTGAAGAGCCGAGCAGTTTCACCCAGTGCTTTACGCCCGCGGGGTCGTACTTGGCGATGAACGCATCATAACCGCCGGCATTGGGGTTGCCGTCGAGGCTGCCAAAGGTGTAGCCCGCAATATAGATGTTCCCGCCGTCCACGGCTATGCCTCGTGCACGGTCATAATCCGTTGAGCCGAGAAGTTTCACCCACTGCTTCGCGCCCGTCGAGTCGTACTTGGCGATGAACGCATCACTGCTGCCGGCCCTGGCGTTCCCGTCCAGGCTTCCGTAGGTGAATCCCGCGATATAGATATTACCCGCACCGTCCACGGCTATGCTGGTAGCGCCGTCATTTTCCGTCGAACCGAGGAGTCTCACCCACAGCTTTACGCCCGTTGGGTCATATTTCGCTACGAATGCATCATACCCGCCGGAATTGGGCTTCCCGTCGAGTCTGCCGTTTGTAGAGCCCGCGATATAGATATTCCCCGCGTCGTCCACGGCTACGCAGTAAGCAGTGTCGGATAGCGTCCAACCGAGGAGCTTTGTCCAGGGGTTTGCGCTCGCTTTCGCTTCGGCACACCTGGCCGACTCGCCCGCGCCGTTGACGGCCGAGACCTGAAACTCATGGGTGGACCCGGTCTCAAGGCCGCTCTGCGTGAATGAGCACGCCGTGCTTGACCCGACAAAATCCCCGTCCATGTAAATATTGTAATGGTCCGCCCCGTCCACCGCGCTCCAGGCGAGCCGGGCCTGGGAGCGGCTGCCGGTTAGCGTAAAGTCACAGGGTGTTGCCGGCATAGAAGCGGGCAAGCGGTAATCGCCCGATGTTTGCGATCCTCCTCCTTCTCCTCCACCGCCGCCACAGGCTGAGAGAAGTATTATCATGAGCACTGCAAATCCAAGATGCGCTGAACTTGTTTTCATATCCTGTTCCCAAATTTCGTCTTCATAAATCCAATTAGTATGTAGGAATTTGTGCAATGCAATTATAATCACTTGTTACCTTTGTCAAGCAGATAATTACCATACAACGCGCAATCACCGCTTTTTAAGCGGAATTTATACATCTGTTGCATACCGGAAGAAACGATCCCGATTGAATCAATCTTACATGCACGGGTGGTCATTTCCGGCATTTAGAAGGATATCCGGTAACCCGGTTAACTGAATAAATAGATCATTTTCGGGAGGAGTTGATCGATGCGTAAAGGATGGATTGGTGCATGATCGCAATTCGCAGGAACACTATGCCGGTTGAAAAAATATGTCCGGCGGTTTCAGAGCGCCCCCTGAAGGCCGAATCCGAATCACGGACTCCAAAGGGCTGCTCTAAAACGCGATCTGTTGGTTTGTTTTACTGGATTGTGCCGTCGGGTGACACCTTCGCAGTAAAGGCGTCATCTGCCCCGGCATTGGTGTTCCCGTCGAGATTGCCCTGAGTGCGGCCGGCAATATAGGCGTACCCGGAGTTGTCCACAGCTATTCCGTATGCATAATCGAGTGCTGTTGTGCCGAGGAGCTTTACCCACTGCTTCACGCCCGATGGGTCGAACCTGGCGATGAAGGCGTCATTGTTTCCTGAATTTGTTTCGCCGTCGAGGCTGCCTGAGGTGTATCCCGCGATATAGATATTCCCCGAGCCGTCCATGGATATGTCGTATGCTTCGTCGGCTCCCATTGAGCCGATGAGTTCCACCCACTGCTTTACGCCCGCTGGGTCATACTTGGCGATGAACGCGTCATTGCTGCCGGCATTGGTTCGCCCATCGAGGCTGCCTGAGGTGGCGCCCGCGATATAGATATCGCCCGAGCCCTCAACGGCTATTCTGTACGCATAATCGAGTGCTGTTGTGCCGAGTAGTTCAACCCACTGCTTTTCACCCGTGGAGTTGTATTTGGCGATGAATGCGTCATAAGAGCCGGCATTGGCGTTCCCATCGAGGTTGCCGGGCGTGAGTCCCGCGATATAGATATTCCCTGAGCCGTCCACGGCTATGCCGTTTGCGCGGTCATCCCCCGTCGTACCGAGGAGTTTCACCCATTGCCTTGCACCCGTCGAGTCGTACTTGGCGATGAAGGCGTCATTGTTGCCTGAATTTGTTTCGCCGTCGAGGCTGCCTGAGGTGTATCCCGCGATATAGATATTCCCCGAGCCGTCCACGGCTATGCCGTTTGCGCCGTCATAACCTGTTGAGCCGAGGAGTTTCACCCACTGCCTAACGCCTGCGGGATCGTACTTGGCGATGAACGCGTCATAACCGCCGGTGTTGGCGTTCCCGCCAAGACTGCCATTCGTATATCCCGCTATAACGATATTCCCCGAGCCATCAACGCATATGCACATTGCACTCTCTGTTGCTGCTGAGCCGAGGAGTTTTACCCACTGCTTTACGCCCGATGGGTCGTACTTGGCGATGAACGCATCATAATCGCCGCATTGGCATTGCCGTCCAGGCTGCCCTTGGTATATCCCGCGATATAGATATTCCCTGAGCCGTCCACGGCTATAGCTTTAGCAAAATCAATTCCTGTGGTGCCGAGGAGCTTTGTCCAGGCGGTTGCGGTCGCTTCCACTTCGGTACACCTGGCCGACTCGCCCCCGCCGTTGACCGCCGACACCTGAAATTCATGGGTGGACCCTGTAACAAGGCCGCTCTTCGTGAAAGAGCATGCCGTGCTCGATCCGGCAAAGTCTCCGTCCATGTAAATATTGTAATAATCAGCCCCGTCCGATACGCTCCAGGCGAGCCGGGCCTGGGTGCGGCTGCCCGTTACCGTAAGGTCATTGGGTGTTGCCGGCGCAACAATGGAGGGCGAGCGGCCATACTCCGACTGACCCGATCCATCTCCTCCTCCGCCGCAGGCGGAAATCAGCATAATAAGCACTGCACATCCAAAACGCACTAAAGTTGTCTTCATAATTCACCTCCACAATTCTTTTTTATAATCCATATCACGTGTAGGATTATGAGCAAGATAAGTATAGTCACTTTTTACTTATGTCAAGTATGTTTGTCCTAAATAGATCGCGATCTTCTGAAATGCGGCATTCTTTATACATCTGTTGCATTCAGGGACGATGCAATCCGAAAAATATAGTCCTACATATACGGGTGACTTATTCCGGCATTGATAAGAATATCCGGCGAAGATGCATTCGGGCGAGAGTTGATCGAGAAGAGAGGTTGAAAAAGGTGTCGGCATGTAAACAATGCGGGCAAGTCGGCCAGGATACATCCGGTAAAAGACCCGTCCAGATAAAATAATTGCGATAATCCGCTCCGTCCATGTCCGGGACTCGGCTATCTGATTATTATGATAATTCGGAGGAGGAGTTGGCCAGGGCGTTAAAGGATGGATTCATGAAAACACGTGGATTTTTACCGATTTTTGGGGTCAATTGAAAAGGGAGCGCGTCAGGTGGAATGCAGACGAAAAGCGCTGGACGATCGAGTCGGACTCCGCCATTCACACATTATTCTTATTTTCAGACAGTGTACGGAGAAGATGCAGCGGCCGCAGGCCGAAATCAACTTTCAGGTTGGAATTCCTGTAATACTGTATAGATCAGGAATTCCTCCGGGAGGTTAATCAGGGGCGCTCGATTCAAAATTGAGTCAATCCTGCTTATCAATCCTTCGGGCAGGACAGGTTCGGCTATGAATCGATTTTTTAAGTTTACATTTTCATCTTCAGGGGTAAGCACAGCCGTCAAAAATACAACGGGAATTCTTTTCGTTTCCCTGTTTTCCTTCAATTTGGCATCCACCTCGCCTCCGTCGAGCCCCGTATATTGTGTCTCTATCAACGGTACATTCGTTAACTTTCAGAAAACAGCAACAATTTGTCTTGGCTAAAGCAGCTTCGATTTATTTGTCTTATTTCTCCGGCTCTATCCCGACCTGTATCTCCAATCAAAATAATTCACTTCGGACCAATTAGTCTGATCGAGACTAAGCGCGTGAATGTAGCCATGCGTTTCGAACAGGAATTATATTGTGCCGCAAAATATTCTTCCGTGGATATCAACATAACATCACAATGGCGCCGGATGATCGTCATTAATACAGAGCTTTAAATTCGGATTTCGACTGATTGTTACATGGGTGAATCAAATATTGAACGCAACAGGCTGAAACATTCATTTTGGGCAAAATGGAGCAGCAACCGGCACATTTTATTCAATGTCTGTTTCAATTTCATGAAAGGCGATTTCTTTAATGCCGAAGACGCGCTGAGCACGGCCATGCTGAAAGCACTGAACGGTTTTCTGATATCGGGGGACGAACCCAGAAATTTTACGGGATGGGCAATATCCGTCACAAAAAACGTCTGCATAGACATGCTCAGGAAACAAAAACGGGAACGCCTGCAAAACGAGGACTTCGAACTTCAATTGCATGACACAGCCGATCATTCCGGAGATGAGAGATCGACGGACTTGCTGATGGATCTGATATGCGAGCTGATAGAAACCCTCCCCCCTAAAATCAATCAG
Source organism: uncultured Syntrophaceae bacterium (assembly GCA_964556675.1). Taxonomy (GTDB): domain Bacteria; phylum Desulfobacterota; class Syntrophia; order Syntrophales; family UBA4778; genus JBDKTK01. The sequence continues at coordinate 804 of CAZKYN010000056.1, read as the reverse complement.
GCGGCAAGGCTCAGAATGGTTATGAATCTTTCGTATCTGGAAATTTCAAAAAAGCTGAAAATAACGGAACAGACGGCAAGAAAACGTGTGCAAACAGCCAGAATCCTCCTCAGGAAGAAATCAAAGCTCAGGGAAATGGTGAATTGAGAAGAATGGTTTCCCAATACACGCATTTTGAAAGTTCGGGATAGCTTGGAGGATATGAGGCTCAATGCATAATCGAAAAAGACATTTCAGAGATTTGAAGACGAGGTGAAAGAAATGGGATTGAGTATCGCGAATATTGAAACGGGCGGTCTGTTTGAGGGGATCGGCCAATTGGCGAAAGACCTGCGGGAGGCCATAACCGGCGACATCAGCGCCGAGAAGAAGGCGGAGCTTATCGACAAGTTTCAATCGCTTCAAGTCCAATTGCAGCTCGCCCAAATGGAAATCGACAAAATTGAAGCCGCAAGCGGGAGCCTCTTTCGCGGCGGCTGGCGGCCTGCGGCGGGGTGGTGCGGAGTCATTGGTCTTTTTTATCAGTTCCTGGCCCAGCCTATATTTTCATGGGGCAGCTTGAATCTGAACTGGCATGCGCCTCCGGCAATAGACGGGACAGTCCTGCTCAATTTGCTGATGGCTTTGCTCGGGCTCGGCGGGATGAGGACATTGGAGAGAATAAACAGAGTGGCAAAAGAATAGGAAATGAAAACAAAAAAGGAGGATTACAAAAATGAGTGCATCAAAATTGACAATGACTTCGGCCGGCGGTGCAGTATCTGATTTGCCGCAGGGAGTCAAGCCCGGCTGCGGGATTTCCGA
>CAZKYN010000055.1:0-15434 GCA_964556675.1 uncultured Syntrophaceae bacterium | reverse complement strand
TCCGGCCATGTATTCGAAATGGAAAAAGCGATTGCGGAAAAGTTCACCGCAATGGGCCGTCAGAAAAAAGATATCGTGTTCCTCTCAACGGGAAGCGGCGCAAGGAAGACAAGATACGGCTGCATCAACAGCCACTATTACGATGCGACCAAGCCGGCCGACGGAAACAGGGGATTCTACCGGGTGAAGCAGGCCGGAAGGACGGGCCTCGGCACGGTAATGATTGAGAAGAACCTGAGAGCGGTCGTGGTGCTTGCCGAGTTCCCCCGGGGGGAGAACCCTTACGGGGCGGCTGACTGGGAGAAAGTGAAGGCGGCCGGGGCAAAGCTCCACGCGGTTGTCAGGGAAGTCGACCCGCAGTCGCTGAAGATGTACCGGAAAGGGAGCGCCGGGCTTATCGCGTTCATGAACAAGGAAGATTACCAGTCGCTGCCCGTGCACAATTACCAGTACGGCTCGCATCCGCAGGCGGGAAAGATCACCGGAAAGTACTACGCCGAACACCTCTTCGAACACCGGGGCATGGACGGGTGTTTTCCCGGATGCAATCTCAGGTGCACCAAGGGCGGCTGGGTGACATTGAAGTCGGGCCGGCTGAAGGGCGAAAAGGTCTGGGTCGACGGACCGGAATACGAGACTGCGGCCGGGTTCGGCTCAAACCTCGGCATGTGGGACGCCGAATTCATAATGGAGGCAAACTGGCTTTGCGACGATTACGGCATTGATACAATCACCGTGGCCGTGATCATGGCCTTTCTCATGGAGTGTTTCCAGCGGGGTTACCTGGACAGGGAAGACTCCGGAGGCCTGGATCTGGCCTGGGGAAACGAACAGCCCGCCCTTGACTTCATCCACCAGGTGGCCAATGGCGAGACGGAAATGGCAAGAGAGGCCGGGAAAGGCATGACGGCCCTGGTCGACTGGGTCGCCCGCCGGCATGAAAGAAGGACGGGGAAAAAAATCCGGCAGATGCTGCTGAAGTTCGCGATGCAGGCGAAGGGCCTGCCCTTCTCCCTTTACCGGACGCACAGATCGCTTTCCATGCAGGCCTCCTACGCCGCGGCGAGCGATATCGGCGCACACCATGCGGCGGCCTGGCTGATCAAAGCCGACCTGCTGGGAGCGTTCCCGACTTTCACGGCAAAGGCGCAGGCCCTGATCACGTACCCCCGGGTCCGCCTCGGCAACGACAACCTCGGCCTGTGCAAACTCCCCTGGGTCGACGTGTTCAACCCCGAGTCGGAAAAGGTTTCGAACTCGGATATCTACATCAATCCCGCCTCCCAGAAACTGTATGCGGATTTCTATAACGGCGTTATCGGCGCCGACATGTCCTGGGAGGAGATCTTCGCGCAGACGGACAGGGACATCAATCTCCAGAGGATTATGAATACAATGGTGTTCGGCAGCGGGACGGGCGACCATGACTGGGTCCCGGAACGGGCCATCGGCCCCACCGACGATCAGCTCTATGATGCCGAGCGCGAATTCCATGACGCCCAGCTGAGCGCGGCCATGAGCAAGCCGCTCGCGGAAGTGCAGGCCATGGCTGTTTCCAAAAAACGGCGCCTGCTCATGGAGTACAGGCAGGCTCAGCTGGAAAGCCTCATCCAGGCTTATTACCGCGAACGCGGATGGAACCGGCATGGGATCCCGGAAATAGACACTCTGAAGAGGATCGGCATCTGGGATTTCCTCAACGAGGAGACCCGGCGGAGGCTGCAGGAGCTGCACGAGAAAAAGCGGCAGGCCGCAGAATAAAGCCGAGCGCTCATGCGCCCGGATCAATTCGGGCGGGGTTATCATATCCCCCAAAATAGATTCAAAGAAAACAGATTGAGCCCAAGATATGACCACGGCATGCCTCCATGGCTTGCTCGCGGTTTTTTTATGATGTGCAGGGACAAAAGATGACAACTCGGTTTTTCATGGATTTGATCTTTCAAACGAGCTTCGGAAATGAGACAAAACTTTCACCTCATGTCCTGATAGGCCGTCAGGACGGCAATGATAATGCAACCACGTATGATCGATGTAACTCCCATAGATTACGATAAAGGGCAACAGACATTGAGCGTCAAGGCGCCATGGGAAGAAGTCGCTGCCGATTATGAAGACATTCTGGAGCAGTATTCCAAAATCAGAATCGCAGGTTTTCGATCGGGTAAAACACCTCGAGATATCATAGAAAGCCGGTTTGTTCGCGAAATCCTCGACAGACTTTCCCAGAGATGCAGCCGGCGATTGAGCAGAGAAGCCTTGAAGCAGATTGGCGCGGAGCCCATGGGGCCTGTTGAGATAACCGGCATCGACTGCGGGAAAGGCAAACCATTTCAATTTGTCGCAAAGTTCAGTCCCGTTCCGGAATTCGAGTTGCCGGACCTCGGCTCGCTGAAATTTACAGACGACACGGAGGACCTGAGAGATCAGATCTCGGCAAAGCTGTTGGAAATAGTAAATTTTGAGGTTCCAGACGTTATTATCGAAACCGAACTTGGCCGGGAAATGGCCGGACGGACGGGCCGGGGAAGCGCGGAATGGAAGGCTGCCGCAGAACGGGTAAGGCTGATTTTGATTTTGAAGAAGATTGCCGGTCGGGAGGGAATAGAAATTGGTGAAGAAGACATTGAGAGGCGAATCAAGGAAAAGGCAATGGACTTCGGCATGGAGCCGAGTGCCTTGAGCAGAGAACTGGAGGCGGGAGGAGGCAAGCAACGGCTGAGAGATATGTTGCTTGCCGAAAGTACGCTGGACTTCCTGATAGAGATTTCCAGGGGAAAATCATGAATGAGGCGGTCGCGATTCAACTGATATGGTTTTCACATTCTTGCTGAGGGAGATATCATGAACACACGAGAGAAAGTCAGGAGCAGTAAAGCCCGTATGTGGGCGGCTGTAGGCGGTATTCTGGCCGCGGCCGCAATGACGACAGCTGCTGTAACGCCGGTCAAGGCAGCCGATGTTGCGAAACAGACGAAAAAGCCGAATATCCTCTTCATCCTGGTCGACAATCTCGGCTACGGTGAGCTGGGTTGTTACGGAGGCGGCGTCACCCGCGGAGCGCCGACGCCGCACATAGACCGCCTGGCGGCGGACGGGATGCGGCTTTTGAACATGAATATGGAGACGCAAAGCACCCCCAGCCGTTCGAGCATAATGACCGGCAGATTTTCAATCAGGTCCGGCACGTACGAGGTGCCGTTCGGCGGTGAAGCCGAGGGGCTCACGAGATGGGAGGTCACGGTTGCCCAGGCCCTGTCGGACGCGGGCTATGCGACCGCTCTTTTCGGCAAGTGGCACCTGGGAAGCCAGGATGGGCGCCTGCCGAACGACAGGGGCTTTGATGAATGGTACGGCATCCCGCGCACTACGGACGAGTCCATGTGGATGTCTCATCCGCAATGGTCGGCTAAGCTTGCCCCCCCTGAACAGATTATGGAGGGCGTGAAAGGCAAAAAGAGCCACGCCGTAAAAACATACGACGTGCAGCAACGCCGTCTGATTGACGCGGAACTCACTCGCAGGACAACGGACTTCATGAAGAGACAGGCAAAAGCGGGCAAGCCGTTCTTTGCTTTCGCCGCGCTTACGCAACCCCACCTTCCGACTTTGCCGAATCCGGCTTTTACGGGCAGGACAGGAAACGGGGATTGGGCGGACATGCTTGCCGAAATGGACCATAATGTCGGTCAATTGCTTGAGGCCGTCGATAGGCTGGGAATTCGCAATAATACGATCGTGATTTTCACCAGCGATAACGGCGCAGAGTTTTTTCAGCCGTGGAACGGGTGGGCCGGTCCCTGGCGGGGGTCTTATTTCATGGCCCTGGAAGGCGGCATACGTGTGCCGTTCATGATTCGCTGGCCGGGGAGGATACCGGCAGGGGTTACAAGCAACGAGATCGTCCATGGCGTGGATATGTTCCCGACTTTGGCCAGGTTGACGAACGCCAAAGTTCCCAGCGACCGCCCCATGGACGGCGTGGATCAGTCGGACTTCTTTCTGGGGAAATCGGAAAAATCCAATCGTGAAAGCTTTCCGATATGGTGCGGCAATACCCTGATGGCGGTCAAGTGGCGCAATTGGAAGATGCATTTTTATCGGCAGGAGACGGCATTTGATCCGCAACAAAAAAATCCCGGGCCGATGATCTATAACCTGTACACGGACCCTCGCGAGGAGAAACCCCTTCCGGACACATGGGTGGTCTACCCGATGCTGAAAGTAGTGGAAGAGTTCCAGGCAAGCGTGAAGAAATACCCTTTAATTCCGGCGGGAACTCCCGATCCGTACATGCCTCGATCAAAGTAAAATTATCGCAAAGGGCAGAGATATTCCTCTCTGCCCTTTTCTCATCCTTCCCGGGTAGGAGCAGAACGGGTCGGGTCTCTGAGGCTCTATTCGGCTATTAAATAAAAGAGTTCAGGTTGAATAGCACTAAATTGGCGGAGGTGGAATGTTGGAAAGTAAAAAGATTATTGCGGCAGTCTCGTTATTGTTTTTTCTCTTTGGGCCGGTTTTTCTCGATCCTTGTCCGGCAGGCGGGCCGAAGGAAGCCTCTGATGCGACGGCAAAAGCAAACGCCCGGGCGCTCAAAACCCTTCCCTTTAAAGATAAACAGGATTTTCAGGACGCGCAAAGGGGATTTATCGCCGGGATGCCAAATCTTATGATTCGCGATGCCGGGGGAAATCTTGTTTGGGACATGGATCAATACTCGTTTCTGAACAGGAAAGGCGCGGCGCCGGACACAGTCAATCCGAGCCTGTGGCGGCAGGCCCAGGTAAACAATATTTACGGCCTCTTCAAGGTGACGGACCGGATTTATCAGGTGCGCGGCTATGATCTTGCCAACATCAGTTTCATTGAAGGAGATACCGGCTATATCGTGGTTGACCCTTTGACGACCGAGGAGACGGCCAAAGCCGCCCTTGAATTGCTTTACCGGAACGTGGGCAGGAAGCCCGTAGCGGCCGTTATCTATACCCATAGCCATATTGACCACTGGGCCGGCGTGAAAGGGATTGTTTCCGAAGAAGATGTTAAGGCAGGCAAGGTAAGGATCATTGCCTCACAAGGCTTTCTTGAGCATGCCGTCAGTGAAAATATCTATGCGGGAAATGCCATGGCCCGCCGCGCCGGGTATATGTACGGACATCTTCTGCCCAAGGGGCCGAAAGGGCAGGTTGATGCCGGTCTGGGCAAAACCGCTGCAATCGGGTTGACCACCTTGATTGCACCCACGGATATCGTCGGCAAGACGGGGACGGAAATGACGATCGACGGGGTCAAAATCGTATTCCAGTACACGCCTAATACGGAAGCCCCGACGGAGATGAATTTCTATTTCCCGCAGTTCAGGGCCTTATGCCTGGCCGAGAACTGCAATCATACCCTGCACAATCTTTATACGCTCAGAGGCGCGCAGGTGCGGGATGCCAAAGCATGGAGCTCTTTTCTGTACGAGGCGATAGAGCTTTTCGGAGATAAGACGGACGTCGCATTTATCAGCCACCACTGGCCGAAGTGGGGGACGCAGAATATTGCAGCCTGGATGAAGAAGCAGGCCGATGCCTTCAAGTACATCCATGACCAGACCCTGCGCCTTGCCAATCACGGGTATACGATGGTCGAGATCGCGGACAAAATAAAGCTTCCCGAAGAGCTTGATAAGGAGTGGTATAATCGCGGCTATTATGGCTCCATAAGCCATGATTCCAAAGCCGTTTACCAGAAATATCTCGGATGGTTTGACGGAAATCCGGCGAACCTCAACCCGCTCCCCCCGGCAGAGGCGGGCAAAAAATACGTGGAATTTATGGGAGGTCCGCAGGCGGTCCTTGCCAGGGCAAGAGAGGCTTACGCAAGAGGGGAATACCGCTGGGTCGCCGAAATCGGCAACAGGCTTGTATTTGCAGACCCCGCGAACAGGGAAGCGCGCGAGCTGCAGGCGGATGCTCTGGAACAGCTCGGCTTCCAGGCGGAATCCGGCCCGTGGCGGAACTTCTATCTCACGGGGGCTCAGGAGTTGCGCAACGGTCTCAATAAGGCAACCCCGATCCCGAAGGTAAGCGGCGATGTCATGAATGCCATGACAGTGGAGATGATGTTCGATTATATGGGGATATGCCTGAACGGGCCGATGGCGTCCGGCAAAAGGATCAAGATCAACTGGAACTTTACGGACATAAAAAAGCAGTATGTGCTTACTCTTGAGAACTCCACGTTATCGTACGCCGAAGGGAAGCAGGCGAAGGATGCGGACACAACGGTTACCCTCAGCCGGGCGGCATGGAATGCCGTCACTTCGGAGACCTCGGACCCAAAGGGCGTCATAGAAGCGAAATGCAAAGCCGGGGAGATGAAGATAGACGGCAACGGGATGAAAATAATGGAATTGATGTCGTTGATGGATAAATTCGATTTCTGGTTCAATATAGTGACGCCCAATCAGCCGGAGAGTTTACGCCGGTAACTCGGCACAGGCAGACATTTGACCGCGGCAAGCTCCCGGGGCTTGCCGCGGTTTTAAATGACAGTGCATGAACGGCGAAAATGGCGGTTCGTTTTTGACGGAGAGGATGCCTTTTTGAATAACTCATCGGAAATCCCGCGGATACGCCTTTGGCGCGGAAAACCGCTGAAGCGTATGCATGTCGTGATAAAACCCAACGGTTCGGCCTGTAATCTAAACTGCTCTTACTGTTATTATCTCTCAAAAAAGGATCTGCTCAAAAGTCCCGGATCGCGGATTGCCGATGACCTGCTTGAAACTTTCATCAGGCAGTATTTCGAAGGCCAGAACTGCAATGAAGTCATCTTTTCCTGGCAAGGCGGAGAGCCGACTCTGCTGGGAATTGAATTTTTCCGGCGGGCCCTGGAGCTTGAGAAGAAATACTGTCCGCCCCATGTCCGTTGCGAAAATGACCTTCAGACAAACGGCGTTAACCTGGATGAATCATGGTGCGACTTTCTTTATGAAAATAACTTCCTGGTCGGATTGTCGATCGACGGTCCACGGACGTTACATGACTATTACAGGAAGGACACGGCGGGCCGGGGCAGCTTTCCCCACGTTTTCAGGGCCGCAAAACTCCTGAGGAAACACAAGGTGAACTTTGCCACTCTGAGCTGTGTAAACAGGTTCAACTCCAAATATCCTCTGGATGTATACAGATTCCTCCGGGACGAGATAGGCTCATTGAGAATGCAATTTATTCCCATAGTGGAGCCCATCGGATTTCGGGAAGCGGCCCCGGGGTATTGGAACGAGCAGAATATGCCCTCTATGGATTCTCCCTTTGCGAGGCCGGGCGCCGTCGGCTCCGTCGTTGAGGACTGGTCCGTCGACCCGGATGACTGGGGAGGATTTTTGTGCGGCATCTTTGACGAATGGTATCGGAAAGATCTCGGGAAAATATATGTCAACCATATCGAGGCGGCGGTCGAGACGTGGATGGGGCATGTCTCGCCGCTTTGCACCCAGTCTCCGCTGTGCGGTAAAGCCCTTGCCATTGAGGCAGACGGCTCGGTTTTTTCGTGTGATCATTATGTTTACCCCGAATACCGTATCGGCAATATCAGGGAAAAGCCTCTTGGCGATATAGCCTATTCGGATGTGCAGGAGTTTTTCGGAAAGGCAAAGGAGAAGCTGCTGCCTCAATATTGCCGCGGCTGCGGTTATGAATTTGCCTGCTTCGGCGGATGTCCGAAGGACCGCATTATCAAAACGCCGTCAGGCGAAGCCGGGCTGAACTATTTATGCAGCGGCTGGAAAAGATTTTTCAGTTGCATTGATGAACGAATCCAAAAGATCGTGCGGGCTCTCGGCGAAAAAGTAATCAAAGAGCCCCGTACATTTGCGGCGGAGCACTGGAGGCCGGAACGGCAGCACTGAAATAAGCACATTCACCGCTGTCCAAAATAACTGAAAGTGAACAAGCTATCCAGGCGCTGCAAATCAGAACTCGAAAAGGCAAATCAAAAATGAAAGCGACAAAACTTCTGATTGCGTGTGTCTTGATCGTGCTGGCTGTGAGTGTTCCCCATTCCCGCGCCGAGGAAAGCGGTACAGGACATTACACCCCGGGTACGACAGCCTCCTTCATGGATGCCCTCCCCGAAAAGCCGGGGCTCGCGGTGGCAAACTTCTTTTGCTATTATCATGGAAAAGCTGACGCGACCAAGACCCTGCCCGTGGGGGGATTCATTGCGGCCGGGCTTAATGCGACGGTTTACGCGGACACCATTGTCGCCCTTTACCGCACCGATCTCGAATTGCTTGGCGGGAATTACGTGGCGGGAGCGGCGGTTCCTTACATCTGGATGACCACCAAAGGAAACGTGCAGACGCCGGGCTCCGGCGGGACAACCATTTCCCTCAATAGGCGAGATACGGCCAACGGCCTGGGCGACATCACTCTTTATCCATTCATGATTGCCTGGAGCGGCCTGGGAGGCGATTTGAAATACAACTTCATGCTGGGGGCTTACGTACCCACGGGGGAGTACAATAAAAGCGACCTGGCCAACGCAGGCATGAACTTCTGGACATTTGAGCCGATGGTCTCGGCGTGTTATCTCGGCAGCAAGACGGGTATCGAGCTGAGCGCCTATGCCGGATTCGACTTTAATACCAAGAACACCGACACCGAGTATCGGACCGGCGATGAATTTCATCTGGACGCCACGGCGGCTCAGCACTTCCCGCTCTTTGGCGGTTTGGCCGGGATCGGCGCCACTGGTTTCTATTACCGGCAGGTCACCGGCGACAGCGGCTCCGGCGCAGTCCTCGGAGACCATAAGGGCCGCACGGCCGGGGTGGGCCCGGTGCTTTCCTATGTATTCAAGTCCGGGCTTGCCGCCGAAATGAAGTGGCTCCCGGAGATAGATGTCAGTAACCGGACCAAAGGCGATTACGTCTGGTTCAAGATGGGGATGCAGTTTTAAATACTATAATTGTACTCAGGACATCATTCCTACAATTTTCTATTATGTATCTGCACAGACTACCTGAATGACCATCTAAAAATCCGGACACCAGGCTCGCTCCGGATTTTTCACCTTAACGGCAGGAATCGAAGGAGTTCCTGCCGTTTATATCCATAACTGAAATTATTCGACCCACCTAACAAAGTCCTTCAGTTCCGCCCTCTTCCGTTCGAAGTTGTTGAGCGGGTAATCCGGTTCCGGGTATCCCATAGCGATCCCGACTATGATCCTGCTGCTCTGCGGTATTCCGGCTGCCTTGCGGAGGAGCTCCGGATGGATGACGGCCATCGCCATGACACAGGTGCCCAGCCCCTTTTCGTGCGCGGCGAGGCAGATGGTCTGTGTGATGAGGCCGATGTCAAGCATGGCGTACCCGGGCGCGGAGTGTTCCGCGGGTATGCAAAGCACCAGCAGGCAGGGTGCGCCGAAGAGCGCCGTCATGAACTCGTTTTGCCTGTTGCGGGCCTCCTTGTCGTCCCGCCTGATGTTCAATGAAGTGAGCACGACTTCGCCCATCTCGCCGTACCTCTTCTTCAGCTGCTCGGGCCAGGCCTGCGGCATGGGGGTGTCGGGATTTGCGGCTGCGCCGGCCCGCGCCGCCTTGACGCTTTCATCCCGGAACATCTCAAGGGTCTTTCCGGCGATCACGAATATCTCCCAGGGCTGCGTATTGCCCCAGGACGGGGACCAGCGGGCCGCCTCCAACACCGCGACGAGCGTTTCTTCGGGGACCCGGTCCGGCTTGTACATCCTGATGCTGCGTCTTTCCTTTATTGCCTGAATAGTGTCCATATCCTTCTCCTTTTCTTTATTTTGAGCCGATGAAGACTTCCACCCGGCGGTTCTTTTGCCTGCCCGCGGCCGTGCCGTTCGAGGCGACAGGATTATCCTGGCCGCGGCCTTCCGTGCTGAGGCGCGATTCGTCGATCCGGTATTCCCTTACGAGCACCTCCTTGAGGGCCCGCGCCCGCCGCTCCGATAATTCCAGGTTTTCCTCCGGAGCGCCCGTACTGTCGGTATAACCTGCGAGCGTCGCCGTCAATTCAGGGTGTCCCTCCAGGTATCCGGCGAATTCGGCTATGGCCCTTCTGTCCGCCGGCCTGACCTCCACCCCGCCGGCCGCGAACCTGACTACCAGAGCCGGCCCTTTCCGGTTCTGCATTTCCTGTTTCCGCAGCTCCTCCCGGATTATCTCGTCCCTTGTCTGCGCGGGCGGGATGTACCTGGGGAGGGCGCCGTCCGAGGGGTTCCGGCCGGCCGCTTCTAGTGTATCTGCAAGGATTAATACCTGCATAAGGATGAATGCCAGGGCAATTTTTTTCATATTCGACCCGCATTTCAAAATGTTAATGACAGGCCCGATGCGTGTCAAAGAATTTCTTGTTTGTATATCTTACGCTTGCCTGATAGTTGTGTAAGTTGCGGTAATTATGAATTATCTTGATACTTCAGCGGTTTCGGTATAGAAATGAATAGAAGTTGATTATTCTTTCCGAACCGGGAAACAGTTCTTTTCTCCAGCGCATCCAGGTCGTTAAGCAAAGGAAAAAGAAAATGGCGCCCATCCAAATGCCTGAAAAAGACATGCTGCTCTTGGGCTACATCGAGAGCTCTCCCATCCCCGCCTTCATAATAGGAAACGACCACCGCGTTGTAAACTGGAACCGCGCCCTCGAGAAACTCAGCCGCATCCCGGCTGCGGAAGTTATCGGCACCAACCATCACTGGCGGGCATTCTATTCAAAGCAGCGGCCCTGCATGGCCGATCTGCTTGTGGACGGCGCCCTCGCGGACCTGAAGAGATGGTACCGGGCGAAAATAAGGAAATCCGATCTCATTGAAGACGCCTATGAGGCCATTGATTTCTTTCCCGACCTGGAGGAGTCAGGCAGATGGCTGCGCTTCACGGCGGCGGCGATCCGCGATGCGTCCGGAAAAATAATCGGCGCGGTCGAAACCCTCGAAGACATAACCGAACGCAAGCTGGCGGAGGCCGCCCTGCAGGAGAGCGAACAAAGGCTGTTCAAGGTCATAGACAGCTCTCCTATACCGGCATTCGTGATCGGGAGGGACCATAGGGTCCTTTACTGGAACCGGGCCCTCGAACATCTTTCGAAGATCCCGGCTGAAAAAATTATCGGCACGAGCGACCACTGGCGGGCATTCTACCTGGATATGCGGCCCTGCCTGGCCGATCTGCTTGTGGACGGCGATTTCAAAAAAATACCCCGGTTCTACGCTCGCAAGTACGGCAAATCCAGCCTGCACGAGGGGGCTTACGAGGCCACCGATTTCTTTCCCGACCTGGGCGAAAAGGGGCGGTGGCTGCATTTCACGGCGGCCCTGATCCGCGACTCCCGCCGGCAGCTCGTTGGAGCAATCGAAACCCTGGAGGACATAACCGAACGCAAGCTCGCGGAGGCGGAGCTGTTCAGGGCGAGACAAGACCTGGAACTCAGGGTGCTCGAGCGCACTTCTGAACTGTCCTTTGCCAACAAAGCGCTCCAGGAGGAGCTGAAGAAGCGCAAACAGGCGCAGTCCGCTCTCACGCAGACCATGGACCGCCTTTCACTTATACTCGAATCGCTGCCCATTGTATCTTTTACCGGGACAGCCGACGGCAAGCTTAATTTCACGTTCGTCAGCAGCACTATCGAGGACATAACGGGTTATAATCCCAAGCTCTTCCAGGATGACCACTCCTTCTGGAGCGCTCGCATCCATCCCGATGACGCACAGAAGATAATCCCGGAAATGCGCCTGAGCCTGAAAAAGAAAAATTCCTATAAATGCGGGTACCGTTTCCGGGTGTCCGATGATTCTTTTCGCTGGTTTTCAGATTACCGCAAAGTGATCCAGCTTCCGGACGGCACATCCCACGTGGTGGGCGCAATCCAAGACGTTACGGAGGATAAGAAGATACGCCAGGAAGCGGAGCTGAGGCTCCAGCAGATGATCCAGGGCCATAAGCTCACAGCGCTCGGCGAAGTGGTCGCCGGTGTCGCCCATGAGATCAATAACCCGATCAGCTTCATTTCATATAATATACCAGTGCTGGAGCAGATCTGGGACACTGTGGAGCCGCTCCTCGAGGAAAACGCCCTTTCACACCCGCAATGGAGGCTTAAAGGCCTGGACCATCGCGAAGTGAGCAGCAACATGCGCGATATCATAAAGGCATTCCAGGCCGCCTCAACCCGGATCAGCCGCGTGGTCACCAGCCTCAAGGAGTTTGCAACGCCCGAAGATTCAGCCCGGAAAAAGCCGGTCAAAATCGGGGAGGTGATTCAAGGCGCCCTGACCATCGCTTCTGCGCAGATAAGAAAAACCGTGTCGCATCTCGAGCAGGAAATTGAACGCGACATCCCCCCCTTCCCGGGACACCCGCAAAGGATCGAACAAGTCGTCATAAACCTGCTGCTCAATGCTCACCAGGCGATCCCGCCCGGCAAAAAGGGGAAGCTGTCCATCCGGGCAAGGTTTATCAAAAGGCTTGGCGCCGTGATAATAGAGATCGAAGACAACGGCAAAGGCATGGACAGGCCCGTCCTGGACAATATTTTCAACCCTTTCTTTACAATCCGGCGGGACAGCGGCGGGACCGGACTGGGACTTTCCATTTCTTACGGTTTAATCAAGGAGCACAATGGCGTTATCGGGGTCCTTTCCAGGCCGGGACTGGGAAGCCGCTTCACTGTGTTTATCCCCGAGGATGCAAGAAATAAGTTATCACTCTGTCCGGCGGCGCTCTGTATCGGCGCGGACGCCGGTTTTCTGAAAGAGATCAAAACCAACCTCGTTGATGCGGTAACCTGGGCAGTAAAGCAAAAGGACAGTATTGAGGATATCGGCAGCTTCATCCGGGAAAATCCTGAAATAGACCTCGTTCTGATGGAGGCAGATATCGTGTTTGACGGCTGGAAGTTTTTGCAGTACCTCAAGGATAAATTTCCCCTCATACCTGTTTTCATGTATTCAAAAAATTACGACTCCGTCACTAAAAAGGAAACCGGCGCGGACCCTGATGCGCTCTTAAGGAGACCCTTCTCATTCGAACTGCTTCAGAAGATAATTCATGAAACCGGAAGGCAGAGATTATGAAAATCCTGATTGTAGATGACGAGGAAATCTCATTATCCAGCGTAAAAAGAGTGCTGAGGTGGAAGGGAATCCGCAATGTCGAAACATGTGCCGGCGGCAAGGAAGCAATCACGCGGATCCGGGAGGGAAACTTTGATATAGTGCTGCTGGACCTGCTGATGCCCGAGGTGGACGGCTTCCAGGTGCTGGAATCGGCAAAGCCGTTTTCTCCCTGTACCGAGTTCATCATCCTTACCGCCGTTCACGATATCCCGGCCACCGTAAAGGCTATAAAGCTCGGCGCCTACGATTATCTTGTCAAGCCCGTCGACAACGAACTGCTTTTCCTTTCAATTGAACGCGCATATGAGCACAAATCCCTGCTCCTGGGCCTGACCGCTTCCACCAAAAGAGAGTCCGGTGATTATCCCGCCTTTGCGCAGATTATAACCCAGTCATCCCGGATGCTCTCATTGATATCATATGCCCAGGTAATGGCCCGCAGCGGAAACCCGGTTTTGATAACCGGGGAATCGGGGACGGGCAAGGAACTGATGGCCAGGGCCATCCACGGCGCCGGACCCTCCCCGGACGGCCCTTTTGTCGCTGTAAACGTTTCCGCAATACCGGCGACCATGTTTGAAAGCCATTTCTTCGGGCACCTCAAGGGAGCCTTCACGGGAGCGGATTCTCCCCACAAGGGCTTTTTTGAGCAGGCGGACGGGGGCACCCTGTTCCTTGATGAAATAGGCGAGTTGCCTACCGGGCTGCAATCAAAATTCCTCAGGGTCCTCGAGGAAAAGTCCTTTGTGCCGCTGGGCGGGAACAAGACCGTCCACGTCGACGTGCGCTTTGTTTCCGCAACTAATGCGGACCTGTCCTGCGCCTGCAGGGAAGGCAGGTTCCGCATTGACCTGTTGTACCGGATAAAATCAGCCCATATAAACATCCCGCCCCTTCGCGAGCGCCGCGAGGACATTCCCCTGCTTGCCTCGCATTTCCTCAAACAGAGCGCGGCGCGGCACGGCCGGGATATCGGCTCTTTCAGCCCGGAGGCAATGGATCTTTTGAACGCGGCGGATTATCCGGGGAATGTCCGGGAACTCGCCCAGGTTGTGGAAAACGCGCTGCTCGTCTGTGAATCGTCGATTATATTGCCCCATCACCTCGGGATGAGCTCGCCCCGGCCCTCTTCCTTAAATTCGCGGCGGCTTTGCACTCTGAGGGAGAATTACGAAGCGCACATCGCCTACGTGCTGTCCAGCACGAGAGGCGACCGCAAACAGACGGCGCACATCCTGGGCATCACGCTCAGGCAGCTCCAGCGGGCCCTGGCCGAAATGAAACAGAATTCGCGCTGGGCGCACCTTCTTAACGTGAAATAGGTCCTCCACGGCCGGATAAAGAGAGCCGTCCCTCACGGAACGGCCCTCTTCATGACATTCCCTTAAGTAATTATTCTTTTTTGTGCATCAAGGCCGGCCTGGTCTCTTTTCTGGTAAATTCCAACGGGGTGAGCGCCCAAGGCTTCGAACCTGTAGTCCTGTTTGAATTTGTCGATGTGCTCCCGGATAACTTCCTGTGACGGGATGAATTTCTTGTTCACCATTCTTTGGTACGCGAAATAGCGATGGTCCTTCGGCAGCTCATTGACGGGGACAAAATCGGTTCCGTTGGCAGTGAGATTGACCTGTTTCGAGAGGATATCCCTGACATATTCCATTTGAGACTGCAGGATGAGCGGCGCCGGGAATTCCTGAGGCAGGAGTTCTTCCGGGTCCCTCTTTTCGTATTTCCTGAAGATTTCACATGCCTTCTGCAGGTGCCCCAGTTCCATCTCCAGGGCCATATTCCAGATTTTCTTTATGCGCGGATCAACTTCCTGCAGGGCAAGCGAATGGTATAGCCATGCCTCATGGTACTCGTGCATGACCAGTCTCTCGAACCAGTTCGGCTTGGGGTCGCAAAGCGTTTCATATTGGGTTACATGCTGTTCCTAGATCATTCCGATCTCCTGGTACAGTCCCCGCCCGATCGGGTCAGTTGAGCGGTTACACACGTTCATGTAAAAGTTCATGGTCTGCTGCTCGGCGGCGACAAGGGTGCAGATGTTAAGAGAGGACACGGGATCGGACTTCATGTCCGTCGGCTTCCGGACTTCATCAAATGGATTGCGGTGCTCGGCAATGGTGGGCCGGCCCGGCATTATCTCGGTCATTTTGCCCACTATTTTTTCCGCCTTCTTTCCTTCCACCGTCTCCAGGAGATTGGAATACCTGTACAGGTGGTCGAAGTCCTCCAGAAGGCCGAAATCAAATACCTGGTTTACATAAGGGTCCGGTTCCATTTTTGCGAGACAGGCG
>CAZKYN010000054.1:0-15620 GCA_964556675.1 uncultured Syntrophaceae bacterium | reverse complement strand
CGATGAGCTGCCGGCTGTGATCGTGAATATCATGCGGGGCAGCCCCGGCTTGGGCAATATTCTGCCCTCCCAGGGCGATTACTTCCAGGCTACGAAAGGAGGGGGGCACGGCGACTATCGTGTTATAGTGCTTGCTCCCGCCTCGGTCCAGGAAATGGCCGACCTCACAATGGATGCCTTCGACCTGGCGGACAGGTACCGCAATCCCGTTATGATCCTCGCGGACGGCATGATCGGGCAGATGATGGAGCCCGTGGTCTTTAAGGAGCCCAAACCCAGAAAATATAACGACTGCTACAAGCTGACAGGGGCCGGCGAAGGCAAATGCCGCCTCATCAGGGGACTCATCCTTGATGCTCTGGCAATGGAGGAGCATAACTGGAAACTATTCAGAAAATATCAGGTTGTCGCGCAAAGAGAAGTCCGTTTTGAAACGTTCCGGACCGAAGATGCGGACCTGGTCGTTGTGGCCTACGGGACGGCGGCAAGGATCGCCAAAGGCGCCATCAAGAGGTCCCGCGAGCAGGGGCTGAAAGTCGGCCTGATCCGCCCGATCACCTTGTGGCCTTTCCCTTACGAAGCAATCCGGGAGCTTGCCGGGACCGTTCCCAATTTCCTAGTTTTCGAAATGAGCACGGGACAGATGCTGGAAGACGTTAAGCTTGCTCTCGGCAATTCCGATAAGATCAATTTCTATGGGAGGCCCGGCGGTGTTGTGCCCACGCCCGCCGAGTTCGCCAAGGTGATAACCCAGCAATTCAAGATCAACAATATCGACTCGGATAGTCAGGCATAGAAGAGGCTATGATGAAGAAGGTCTTTAGCAGGCCGAAATCGATGAAGAACGCAACATTCCACTACTGCCCGGGATGCGGCCACAGCATAACCCACCGGCTGGTTGCGGAAATCATCGACGAGCTCGGGATCCGGGGGATTACCATCGGGGTGCCGCCGGCGGGCTGCGCGGTGCTGGCCTATAACTATTTTGACGTGGACATGCTCGAAGCTCCGCATGGGCGCGGCTGCGCAGTAGCAACCGGAATTAAAAGGGTGCTGCCCGACAGGATCGTATTTTCCTACCAGGGCGACGGCGACCTGGCGGCGATCGGAACGGCCGAAACTTTTCATGCCGCCAACAGGGGCGAGAACATCACGGTCATTTTCATCAATAATGCAGTTTACGGTATGACGGGCGGGCAGATGGCCCCCACGACGATGCTGGGGCAGAAAACGACAACATCCGGGCCGGGGAGGACTCCCGCCCTTGACGGCTATCCGATAAAGATGAGCGAGATCCTCGCTCAGCTTGGCGGCACTGTATATATCGAAAGATGCGCCGTCAGCACACCCGCGCGGATCGTCCAGGCAAAAAAGGCAATCAAAAAGGCTTTCCAGTACCAGATAGAGGAGCGGGGGTTCAGCATGATCGAGGTGTTGTCGAATTGCCCGACCAACTGGAAGATGACGCCTGTTGAATCCTGCAAATATGTGGAAGAGGTAATGGCCAGGGAGTTCCCGATCGGCGTGATCAAGGACGTTAAGCGGTGATTTTAAAATGATGATCAAAACCATTCTGGCCGGTTTCGGCGGACAGGGCGTTCTGATGATGGGTTACTCCCTGGCAAATGCCGCCATGCTGGAAGGATATCAGGTTACATACCTGCCGTCGTACGGCGCCGAAGTCAGGGGCGGTACGGCCAATTGCACCGTCGCTATCTCGGACGAAGAAATAGCCTCTCCTGTAGCGTCTGCTCCCGATTACCTTGTAACGCTTAACGCGCCATCATTATTTACGTTTCAGAACAAAATAGTGCCCGGGGGGGGCATTTTCATCAATTCATCAATAGTCCAGGAAAACCCGACTCGAACAGATGTTGAATGTTTCCGGATTCCTGTTGGAGAGATTGCCGAAAGGCTGGGCGAGCCGCGCGCCGTCAACGTTATCATGCTGGGGGCGTTTCTCAAAAAAATGGGCCTGATTTCGGCGGAAACTTACATGAAGAGCCTCAAGCAGATCATGGGCGAGCGCCGCAGAGCGATAATGGAGATCAACAGAAAAGCCTTTATGGCGGGGCAGGATCTGCTCTAAAAGGAAAAAAATGCCGGTCCAACAAATTTCAGTCATTCTCGACAACAAACCTGGACAGCTGGCCCGACTTGTCGCTCTTCTGAATAAAGAGGACATAACTACGAAGGCCATTGCCGCGGCCAGCGTGGCCGAAGACAGCACCGTGCGCATTATCGTCAACGACCCGCAAAAAGCGGCAACGATCCTTCAGAGTTTCAATTTCAAATTCGAGCTTGATCCGGTCATAGCCGTCGAAGTCCCATGCCATCCGGGAGGGATGAATGCCATTGTGAAGCCCCTGAGCGAAGCCGATATCAATATCCACTACATATACACGACAATCGAAAGACTCGGAAAAGAAACAATCCTCATTATCGGCGTCGACGACATCGACCTTGCCACCGAGATCCTCAAGAGGCACTGGGTCCATCTGATCGGCGATAAAGTCTATTCCCTCTAACGTGAATGCTCCTGAACACAGCTGAGCGTTCGAAACCATTTCCTGATATATTCAAAAACCAATAAGCTCTATATTAAAGCATGTCCATCTCAGCGGAAAAAGAAAAGCTCCTCCTGGAAAGGATGGAGAAGCTTGGAGTCAAAGCAGATGAGTTCCGGGAGAGCTTCGTACGGTCTTCCGGCCCCGGGGGACAGCACGTCAACAAGTCCTCAACGTGCGCTTACATCGTCCATGTCCCTACGGGACTCTCTGTTAAGTGCGGTCGCACCAGATCCCAATCGCTTAATCGCCTCTACGCAAAGAGGCTGCTGCTCGACAAGATCGAAAAACTACGAACCGGGATCGCCGCGGCGGAAAAAGACCGCATTGAAAAAATAAAACGGCAGAAAAGGAAGAGGTCGAAGCGGGCCAAGGAGAAGATGCTTGAGGCAAAGCGCCTGCAGTCCGAGAAAAAATCCCTCCGAGTGAAAATAATCCGCCCCGAATAATCGCAGGGCAACACCCGAGAGGCAATATTAAACCGGGAGATAAAAAGGAGGGGGCTGGGAAAGTCTCTGTTTGTTGTGCCTTCCCAGCCCCCTCAATTATGCCTAAAATTTTTTTATAAACCAAAGTACTTCAGGAACGGATTTGCATAAAGAATCAGAAGTGAAATAACCAATGCGTAAATGGCGATGGATTCAGTCATAGCCATGCCGACCATCATGGTCAACATTACCTTGCCCTGGGCTTCCGGGTTGCGTCCGACTGCATTGGCGCTGCCGCTGGTCGCCTGCCCCATTCCCAAGCCTGCTCCAGTTGCGCCAAGTCCAAGGACCAAAGCTGCCGCGATTATGCTGCAACAAAGAAATAACGTTTTGGCGTCAATACCCGAAGCTGCTGCGGCCTGGTCGGCTGCCATCGCGTAGGGGGCAAAAACCATTACAAACAGGATACCCAGAACTACTGTCGAAAATTTTTTCATTCTTAAATCCTTTCTCACTTGATTTGGTTAAAATTGAAAAAACCCCAACGCATCAAATTTCAATTTTGCCTTTTCCCGATAGATCACCTCCTCCCCCATGATAACGAATTGTGAGTTTTCTACAATCCCCAAAAAAAATTGTCAAGATTATTTTGGATATGCTAAAAACTTTGCAGGTTGAGGAATTCCATGGAAATTTTTAAAAACATGCCTGACTTCGCCCTTACGGAAGATGAGAGGCGGATCATAAAAATAATCCAGGGTGACCTGCCCGTAATATCCCGGCCGTTCCTTCACATTGCGGGGGAAACCGGCCTGAGCGAACCCTTGGTGATCGCTGCTGTCCGGAAACTGAGACAATACAAGGTCATTCGGAAATTCAGCGCAATTATACGTCATCAGAAAGCCGGTTTCAGCGAGAATGCCATTCTGCTCATAGCGGCGGGACGACAGGAGCCGGAAAGGATAGGCGAGGCGCTGGCCTCTTTCCGGGAAATCAGCCATTGCTACCAGAGGGAACCGCAGTTCATGGAGAGATACGGCATTTTCGCAATGGTCCATGCCCGGCGCGGAGAACTGGAAGGCCTGGTCAGGAATATCGTCTCCCGGACCGGAATCGAAGATTACATTATCCTGGCAAGCGCCAGGGAATTCAAAAAAACGAGCCTGGAGCCATTCTGAAATGAGCCGTTCAAGCACCCTGTTTAAGAAATCATCGCAGATCATACCCGGCGGAGTGAACAGCCCTGTGCGGGCCTTCAAATCAGTGGGAGGAAAACCTTTTTTCGTAAAGGCGGCGCGAGGCTCACACATAACGGATGAGGATGGAAACGAGTACGTGGATTATATAGCTTCCTGGGGTCCTATGATCTTGGGCCATGCCCATCCTGAAGTTGTAGAGGCAATCTGCCGGGCGGCGCAGAGCGGAACAAGTTACGGGGCGCCGACGGAAAAGGAACTCAAGATGGCCAGGGCAATTACGGAAGCGATCCCCTCGATTGAGATGGTCAGGATGGTTAGTTCTGGAACGGAAGCGGTAATGAGCGCCGTCAGGCTGGCGCGGGCCTTCACGGGCAAAAAGGCCATCCTGAAATTTGCTGGCTGCTACCACGGCCACGCCGATTCGTTCCTCTCGGGTTCGGCGGGCTCCGGACTGGCGACGTTCGGGATCCCGGCAAGTCCGGGGGTGCCTTCCGCGCTCGCCGAACTGACAATAACCGTCCCGTATAATGATTTTGAGGCGGTCGGGGCGGCAATCAATGAATATAAAGATATTCTCGCCTGTGTTGTAATTGAGCCATTGGCGGGCAACATGGGAGTGGTATTGCCAAAAGAAGGTTTCCTGGCGGGATTGAGAGAGCTTACGGAAAAATCCGGGGTCCTGCTTATCTTTGACGAGGTGATAACGGGTTTTCGCCTGCATTATGGGGGATACCAGGATCTGGCCGGTATCAGGCCGGACCTGACGTGCCTCGGCAAGATCATCGGGGGTGGGCTCCCGGTCGGGGCCTTTGGAGGTCGGCGGGACATAATGGAAATGCTCGCGCCCAATGGACCCGTTTACCAGGCGGGAACCCTTTCCGGAAACCCCCTGGCCATGAGCGCGGGGCTGGCCACCCTCAACCTGTTGCAGCGGGATGCGGATTATCGGAAGCTGGAGGAGAAAACATCATCACTCTGCACCGAGATTGGAAGCATTTTCCGGCGCAAAGGCGTCCCGGTAAAAATAAATCAGGCCGGCTCCATGTTCACGCCCTTTTTCGGGCCGGTGCCCGGCGAAATTCGCGATTACGATTGCGCGAAGCTCAGCGATACAGGCCTTTTCAGCAAATTTTTCAACGATATGCTGAAGAACGGGATCAGCCTTCCGCCTTCGCAGTTCGAAACATCATTCGTTTCATTTGCCCATTCCGACCGTGATTTCGAGATGACTATCCAGGCCTGCGGCAAGGCAATCGCCGGGCTGAAGTAAAAACTTTGAATTCAACTACTTACAGGATATTACCCGTGTTTTCAGAGACTTATGGACGGCAATGGATCAAGGTTGTTTCTGTTGACTTGGGCGCTTTCCCTGTGTTAAAAGGTTTCGGTTAATGGATAAGGATTCAAAGAAGTATAAGGTTCAACTTACCTACGCCAGCAGCGTGGGTTTCGCCATGATAATGGCAATCTTTGGCAGCCTTTTTTTAGGCAATTTCCTTGACCGGAAACTAGGCACGGGCAATACTCTTTCGATTGTTTTTCTCATGGTTGGGGTAACCGGCGCCTTGATAAGTATTTACAACTTTATAAGGCGGAACTTTCCGAACGAAAGCGAAGCCCTAAGGTCGATTAAAAGTGATCCGCACCCCAAAAGACCCGCTCCAGTCAAAAATTGAAATCCACAACTGGATCATTCTCGGGATAGTTTCAGTTGTAAGTTTGATTTTCCTTCCCCTGAATTTCACGCTGGGAATCTTCGCCGGGGGACTGATCAGCATCGCGAATTTCTACGGGCTGACAAGTTCGCTCCGGAGGGCTTTCTCCAATGTTTCCGGCCGGACGAAATCCTTTCTCATGTTTCGTTACTACATCCGTTTCATCCTGACCGGAGTCGTGATTTATTTCTTGCTGACAAGGACCGATATCAGCATCTTCGGTCTCTTGATAGGACTTTCACTTGTTGTTTTTAATATTATCGGTTCGACACTTTACGAGCTTTCAAAAAAAAACTTTAGAATGATTGTGAAGGAGGTTAATTAGACTGATGCAAGAAGCTTTTTTATTTCTTGAGTTTATACACTTTCCAGCTAATGTAACTTACACGTGGCTTATTATGGCCCTGCTCATCGTCCTCTCGCTTTTGGCAACCGCCGGTATGAAGCTTTATCCCAACAAAGTTCAGAATATCATGGAAGTCATAATTGCCGGAGTGAAAAACCTGCTGGTCGATACGATGGGGCCTCATGGGATGCAGTTCTTTCCTCTGATCGCAACCATCTGCCTTTTCATTCTGACCTCCAACCTTATCGGCCTCATCCCGGGTTTCATGTCGCCGACCGGCAACCTGAACACCAATGTCGCCATGGCGCTCGTTGTTTTCGTAATGACTCACATCGTCGGCGTCAAGGTACACGGGATCAAGTACCTCAAACAGTTCATGGGCCCTGTATGGTGGCTTACACCGCTCATGCTTCCGATCGAATTGGTCAGTCATATCTCCCGGCCCGTCTCCCTGACCATGCGTCTGTTCGGGAACATTGAAGGCGGCCATATCGTCCTGGCGGTCCTCTTCATACTGGTGCCCTTCCTGGTACCGCTGCCGATCCTGGTCCTTAAGATACTGATCTCTGTTATTCAAACGCTGGTCTTCATGCTCCTGTCCATGATGTACATTGCCGGTGCGATGGAAGAACACCATTGAAAGTGAATAAAATACGCGAAAAAGCCGGGTTCTAACCCGGCTTTTTTATACACACAATTCGCAATACCAATTAATAAAAAAGGCCGGAACCTTGCGCGATTCCGGCCTTCTCAACCTGCTTTCTATTAATTAATTTACAAGCTCTGGATGTACTCGTGAATGGCCTTGGCGGACTTGCGCCCGGCGCCCATTGCGAGGATGACCGTCGCCGAACCGGTCACGATGTCTCCGCCCGCGTAAACACCTTTGCGAGTCGTCAATCCCGTTTCATCCCTGGTTACAATATACCCCCATTTATTCACATCCAGACCGGGGGTGGTCGCCGGTATGACAGGGTTGGCAGTCGTGCCGATTGCGACGACAACCGTGTCCACATCGATCTCGAATTCCGAACCCTTGATCGGAACGGGGCTCCTTCTGCCGGAAGCATCCGGCTCGCCCAGTTCCATCCGGATGCAGCGGATCTGTTTGACCCAGCCGTTCTCGTCGCCTATGTATTCGACCGGATTATGGAGGAGTTTGAACTGAACGCCCTCTTCCTTGGCATGATGCACTTCCTCGATCCTCGCCGGCATCTCAACTTCCGTGCGGCGGTATATAATATAGGCGTTATCGGCTCCGAGCCGCAGTGCCGTCCTGACGGAGTCCATGGCAACATTGCCGCCCCCGATGACCGCCACGTTCTTCCCCCTGACGATCGGGGTATCGACTTTCGGGAAATCATAGGCCTTCATCAGGTTCGAGCGGGTGAGGTATTCGTTGGCCGAATAGATGCCGCTGAGGTTCTCCCCGGGGATGTTCATGAACACGGGAGCCCCGGCGCCCACACCGAGAAACACTGCATGGAAGCCTTCGGCAAACAAGTCATCAATAGTCTTGAGCCGGCCGATGGCGGCATCGGTGACCAGCTTGGCCCCCAGTTTCTGGAGATAATTTACCTCCGCGTCAACGATGGCCTTGGGGAGGCGGAATTCCGGGATGCCATACACCAGGACGCCGCCCGCCTTATGAAGGGCCTCGAAGATGGTCACATCATGCCCCTGCTTGACAAGGTCGCCAGCAATGGTCAGTCCTGCAGGACCGGCCCCCACTACAGCCACTCTCTTGCCGGTGGCGGGGGCGGGCGCGGGGATATCGATTTTCCCGGAGGCGCGCTCGTAATCAGCGGCAAACCGTTCGAGTCTGCCTATGGCCACAGGCTCAAATTTCTTGCCGAGGATGCAGACCTTTTCGCACTGGTCTTCCTGGGGACAGACCCTGCCGCACACGGCCGGCAGGCAGTTAGTCTCTTTGAGTTTCTTGGCCGCACCGATGAAGTCTCCATCCGCGATGAGCTTTATAAAGCCGGGGATATCGATGTCAACGGGGCATCCGGCAACGCAGCCGGGCTTCTTGCACATAATGCAGCGCTTGGCTTCCTCGACTGCCATTTCCGGTGTGTATCCGAGAGGGACTTCCTGGAAGTTCTTTACCCTGACCTTCGGGTCCTGCTCCGGCATGGAATGGCGGGGCACTCTTTCCTTTTTTTCTTTTTTCTCTTCTTTATTTTCCATTTTTCGCGCACCTGCATTCCATCGCCTGTTTTTCCTGGTCGCAATACATGCGCAGGCGAGTCATTAGTAAGTTGAAGTCGACCTCATGACCATCGAATTCCGGTCCGTCAACGCACCCGAACTTCGTCTTCCCGCCCACCGCCACACGGCAGGCGCCGCACATGCCGGTCGCATCCACCATGATTGGGTTGAGACTGACAATCGTTTTCAGACCGTAAGGCTTAGTAACATTGCAGATGACCCTCATCATTGGAACGGGGCCGATTGCGAAAACGCGGTCGATTTTGGTCCCCTTGTCTATAAGGTTCTGAAGGACTGCGCTGACAAACCCATGAAATCCGTAGGTCCCATCGTCTGTACACACGATCAGCTCATTGCTGACCAGTCCCATCTCTTTTTCCAGGATCAGCAGGTCCTTTGTCCTTGAACCTATTATCGAGATCACGTTGTTTCCAGCTTTTTTCAGGGCCGCGGCTATGGGGTAGATAACGCCCACGCCGACTCCGCCGCCCACGCACACCGTCGTGCCGAAATTCTCGATTTCCGTGGGGTGGCCGAGGGGACCCAGGACATGGGCCAGGGAATCGCCCGCATTGAGCAGGGCAAGGTCCGCAGTGGTTTTGCCCACAATCTGGAAGATGATTGTCAGCGTGCCCTTTTCGGAGTCCGAATCGACTATCGTGAGCGGGATCCTCTCGCCCTTATCGTCAATCATCAGCACGATAAACTGTCCCGCTTTGCGCTTCTTCGCAACCTCGGGGGCCTCGAAGACCATCCTCACTACTTGGTCGTGCAAATATGTTTTTTCCAGGATCTTGTTCAATGTCCGCTCCTTCAAAAATGAGAAGTAATTAATAATCGCGGGTCAGGCTGTCGAGCTCCGCCAGCGAGAAAACCGGGCCGTCCTTGCATATATACTTGTGGCCCACATTGCAGCGGCCGCACTTACCTATGCCGCATTTCATCCGCATTTCCAGCGACGTCAGAATATTGTCCTTCGAGAACCCCAGGTCAAAGAAAACAGGCAGGGTGAAACGGATCATTATCGGGGGCCCGCAAATCACGGTGACCGCGTTATCCGGGCTGGGCGCCACTTCTTTGCAGACAGTGGGCACAAATCCTTCCCTTCCCTTCCAGGTCGCATCGCCTTTATCGACAGTGATGTTCATCTCAATGTCGCTTCTCTTTTCCCACCCCTGGAGTTCCTCCTTATAGCAGAGCAGGCCGGGCGATCGCGCGCCGTAAATGACCGTGATCTTTCCGAAACGCTTCCTGTTCTCTTCGAAAAGCATGTAATTGATCAATGAACGCAGGGTCGTGAAAGCAAAACCGCCGCCGACCACAACTATGTTCTTCCCCTCAAGGAATTCAATCGGCCAGGGATGGCCCAGCGGACCGCGGATCCCCATTTCGGCGCCTTCCTCCATGTCGTGCAGGGTGCTCGTCACGAGACCGGCCTTCTGGACAGTGAACTCAACGTATCCCGGCTGGGTCGGCGAGGAAGCGATCCCTATGGGGCTCTCGCCCTTTCCATAGATGGAGAGTTCCGCAAACTGTCCCGGAAGGTACTTGAACCTTTCCTCGTCCTCCTTGTTTATGAAAGCGAGCCGGAACGTCTTAATATCGTTCGTATCCACTTCGGTTACGATCTTCACGATTTTGACCGGCATCGGCACATACGGATTTTGCATTGCAGCAGCTCCTTCGCTCTTCATTATTTCTCGCTCTCCTTTAACGCTCCTTCAGCTACTGTCAAGATGTCTATGTTGACGGGGCATGAGCGCGTGCAGCGCCCGCAGCCCACGCAGGACGTCACTCCGAAATTCTTTACATAGTAGGAGAATTTGTGGTTGACCCTCTGGCGCAGCCTCTGGAAGATCTTCGGCCGCGGGTTATGGCCGCTCGCCTCAAGGGTGAAATTCGTGAACATGCAGGCGTCCCAGAGCCGGCGGCGGCTGCCGTTGCGGAAAAGGGTCTCGTCGTTTATGTCGAAGCAATGGCAGGTCGGACACACAAACGTACACGTTCCGCAGCTCAGGCAGGCCATTGCCGCCTTCTGCCAGTAATCGCTCGTGAAAGATGTCGCCATTTTTTCGGCGGCGCCTTCCAGGTTTATCGTCCTTGTTTTCAGCTCCGGGCCCCTGGCGATCTTTTCGGCATAATATTTCTCGTCGTCTGCTGATGCGGCGTCGAGGTCGAGTGACTGAAGCAGGTCCTCGCCTTTTCGGGTGACGGCCTTGATCAGGAAATCCCCGCCCTTGCGCACGAGGAACAGATCGCTCCCCCGCTCGTCGGCGGCATGGATCCCGAACGCGTTATAGAAATCAGCCGGGTCGACCGAATCGAAAGCATAGCCGATGATCGTAGTGTTGTCTCGTCTCTGCTTCCAGTAAGGGTCCGTTATCCCGCCGCTCTCGAAGATGGCGTCCATGATCTCGAAGCTTCTGACGTCGCAGGGCCTGACGCCAAGAATAACCTGAGGTTTGATATCTGTGGGGATCACCTCGGATTCGGTCCTCTCCTTGCCGAGCGTGTATTTTATGATCTCCTCGCACTGGGGGAAGAACACGCCCTTGGGGCTGATCGTCGTGTTGTAGAAATCAAGCGTGACCTGGCCCGGCTCTCCGACCTGCTTGAAATTAACCACATCGCCGTCGGCAACGGGGGCATACAGCGGCCCCCTGCTCATCAGGGCTGATACGAATCCTTGGAACTTTTCTGGGGTTATCTTCTTCACCACATTTACTCCTTTGGTCCTTGCTGCTGGAGCTTGTATTCGCTTCACTCGAGGATGTCGTTGGAATCCTCAACCTTGAAATCAACCATGACCGGCTTGTCTGTAACGCTCATGCCGGATTTTTGCTTGAACATCTCTTCGCACTCCTTTGAGACTTCCTTATGGAAGAGGTACAATGGGATGTTCACGGGGCAGGCCCTGCTGCACTCCCCGCAATCCACGCACCTGCCGGCCAAGTGGTAGAACCTCGTCAGGTGGTACATCAGATTGCCGTCGGAATTCGGCGCCTTGTCCGCCCACTGGGGACGCGTCTGGTCCACGAAACAAGGATCGCAATAGCACATGGGGCAAGCCTTGCGGCAGGCATAACAGCGGATGCACTTGGCGAATTCTTTTTTCCAGAACGCCCAGCGCTCGTCGCGGCCCATGCCTTCCAGTTCAGCCAGGACTGCATATGGCGATCCCGATTCCTCCTTGATTTCCTCTCCGAGCAGGATATCGTAAATGACCGGGTTGAGAGTGCCGCCGGTCGTTTTTTCGTCGATGGCGCTTCCGGTGTTCTGGTCCTTAAGGCCTTTGAAGGGAATCCCGAGCAGGACCAGGTCAGTCCTGTTGACCTTGCCTTCCTGGATGAGGACGACTACCGCCCGGCTGTCCGAACCCTTAACGGCCACTCCCAGTTTGGTGCCCGCCGGGTACCGTACGATATAGCGGGCCAGGTTGGCAGTGCAATATTCGTTGAATACCAATGAATCTGTGTCTGCGGGGCAGGCGGCGGCAAACGGCATGGGATGCTTTTCGTCATAGCCGCGAGTATAGCCCAGGACAACGGAAACGGCCCCGCTCTCCAGGAGCTTCTTCGATTCCTCTTTCAAATTTTTCTCTATTGTATTTGCGTCGGTCATTTCTTCAATCCGCCTGTGTTATTTCTTTATCTTGAATTTCTCCTGGGGTCCCAGTTCCCTCACCGTGTTCGTCAATTCCTCAACCACTTCGGCGAAGCGCTTCCCTTCGGAGGCCGAAATCCATTCGACGCGGAACCTCTCAGGTTCCATTCCGACGAAGTCCAGGATCTTCTTCGTGACAGCCAGCCTGCGCCGGGCATACATGTTGCCGGTTCCATAGTGGCAATCGCCAGGGTGGCAGCCGCCCACCAAAACCCCATCGGCCCCGAGCTGAAAAGCCCGGAAGATGAACGACGGGTTTATCCGGCTCGAGCACATCACCCTCACCAGTCTCAGGTTCTGGGGATATTTAAGCCTCGTGGTCCCGGCGAGGTCGGCGCCTGTGTAAGTGCACCAGTTGCATGCGATTCCCTGAATTTTGGGTTCGAATCCCATTTCCTTCTCCCTTGCTTTTAAAATTCCATCAAGCCTTCCATTTCGGCCATTATCTGGTCATTTATGAAATGGCGGGCCATTATTGCGCCGGTCGGGCACCCCGCGGCACACGAGCCGCAGCCCTTGCAAAGCGCTTCGTTGATTTCCGATACGCCCTTGTCCGCCTTGTAGAACGGGGCGCCGTAGGGGCAGACTTTCACACAATTCTGGCAACCGCAGCAGACGGCCTGGTTGATCATGGCGGTCGCGGCTTCCAGTTCGAGTTTATCTTTAACGACGATTGTGAGCGCCTCGGCCGCGGCGCCGGTCGCCTGGGAGACCGTGTCCGGGATATCCTTCGGGCCCTGGCAGGCACCGGCAATGAATACGCCGTCGGTCATGGTGGAGAGCGGCGCCAGCTTCGGGTGCTTCTCCATGAAGAAGCCGTATTTATCAGTGCTGAGGTTGAAGAGCCTCGCCATGTCTTTGGCATCGGCGCGAGGCTTCATGGCCGGCGAGAGCACGACCATGTCGACCGGAATGCGCATGAATTTCTGAGTCAGCGTGTCTTCAACTTCCACGACGAGCTTTCCCGGCTCCTCCATGTCGTTGGTTTTATCAGTCACGCGGGCCGCCTTGCCCCGGACGAACTTGACATCCTCTTCCAGCAGCCTGTCATAGAATTCCTCGTACCCTTTTCCGGGGGTACGCATATCGATGTAGAGCTGGTAGACATCCGCCCCTGTCTTCTCTTTCATCAGGTGGGCGAATTTCAGAGAATACATGCAGCAGACGCGGCTGCAGTATTCGTAATTGTTCTTGTCGCGGCTCCCGATGCAGTGCAGGATCGCCACGCTCGCGGGCTGCCTGCCGTCCCTCATCACGACCTTGCCGCTGGTCGGGCCCGCCGCATTGAAGAGCCTTTCGACCTCCAGCGCGTGGTACACCGCGGGAAACTTTCCATACCCGTATTGGATGAGCGGCGCTGTGTCCATGAGGTCATAGCCGGTTGCCATGATCACGGCGCCGACCTTGACATCGATGAAACTGTCCTTCTGTTCGTAATCGATGGCTCCCTGCTCGCAAACCTTCTGGCAGAGTTTGCAGCCTTTGCCTTTGATCAGAAAAGTACAGGACTTCGCGTCGATAACGGGCTTCTGGGGAACGGCCTGGGGGAATGGGATGTATATTGCTTTCCTTTTCACGAGGCCCTCGTCGAACTCCGAGACTCCCTTCCCGGGGCACTTCTCGGTGCAGGCGAGACACGCGTTGCACTTGTTATGGTCGACATAACGGGCTTTTTGCCTGATTTTTACATCGAAGTTTCCGACGAAGCCTTTTATCTCTTCAACTTCGCAATATGTCAGCAACTCGATATTCCTGCTCTGCAGCACCGCGTCCATCTTGGGGGTGAGGATGCACGCGGAGCAGTCGAGGGTCGGAAAGGTTTTGTCGAATTGGGACATGTGGCCCCCGATCGACGGCGTCCTCTCGACGAGGTAGACCTTTTTCCCCGTCTCGGCCAGTTCAAGGGAGGCCTGGATTCCGGCGATGCCTCCGCCGACCACCATCACGTCGGGATTCACGTCAATGAACCGCGAAGTAAGGGGCGCCAGCAGGCGGGCCCGGTAAACGGCCCCGTTGACCATGGCCTTGGCCTTCTCGGTCGCGACATTCTCATCCTCGGTGACCCATGAAATATGTTCCCTTATGTTCACGATAGTGAGCAGGTACTGGTTGAGGCCGGCATTCTCGATCACCTTGCGGAATGTCTTCTCGTGCATGAGGGGCGAACAGGCCGCGACTATGACCCTGTTGAGGTTATATTTTTTGATATCGTTCTGAATAAGCTCCTGCCCGGGGGTCGAGCACATGAATTTGTACTCCTCCGCGACTGCGACATCAGGCAGGGTGCGGGCAAATTCAACGACCTCATTGACCCGCACTGTTTTGGCTATATTCAAACCACAGTGGCAGACGAAAACTCCGATCCTGCTCATAAAAGCTCCCTTTTTCTATTCTATGCTCTCCAGAACCAACTCTGAGAGGTCTTTCACTTTGATCTTGTCATCGGCATTGGCCGTCCTGGTGCTGTCTTCCAGCATGGCTATGCAATAAGGGCATGCGGTGGCCAGGATGGAAGCTCCGGTCCCCAGGGCCTCTTCGAGCCGGAAGTCGCTCAGACGCTCCCCTTTGGCCCTTTCAACCCACAGGCCGCCTCCGCCTCCGCCGCAGCACATGCTCTGTTCACGGATCCTGTCCATCTCGACCAGTTCCAATCCGGGAATCGCATTGATGATCTCGCGGGGCGCATCGTAAACGCTGTTGTGCCTTCCAAGGTAGCAGGGATCATGGTACGTGATTTTGGCCCCGCCGAAATCCTTCTTCGGGGTCAATTTCCCGGTCTTGATCAAATCGGCCAGAAGCTCGGCAAAGTGGATCACTTCGTAGCCTTCGCCGTATTCCTTCTTGAACGTCTCCAGGCAGTGGGGCGAAACAACGATGACTTTCTTCACCCCGGCGGCCTTGAACATCTGCTTATTGTTTTCTTTCAGCTTTTCATAAAGATCGTAATCGCCGACCTTTTTCAGGCTTTCGCCGCAGCATTTCGCATCGGCGCCGGCAAGGCCCCAGCTCAAGCCCGCCCGGTTGAGGATCTCCGCAGTCGCCTTTGCCACCTGGACGTTGCGCGGGTCATAAGAGACGGTGCAGCACGTGAAATAGAGGTATTCCATACCCTCCTTGTATTCAGGGTACTTGCCCTGGGCCCAGTCGTTTCTCTTGGCGGGCTCTCCCGTCCAGGGATTTCCCCGGGCCGAGATGCTTCCCACGAAGGAACGGAGACTCCCGGGCAGCATGCCGCCTGAGGCGTATACACTGCGCATCGCCATGACCACATTGATTATTTCCACTCCGCGTGGGCAGCGGTCCACGCAGAACTTGCAGGTCGAGCATCCCCACATCAGGTCCTCGATCCCCTCGAACCCGAACTGGCCGAGGCCGATGAGCTTGCGGATGTTGAATTCTGAGACTGGCTTCCAGGGGCAGGTGCCTGAACAAGTGCCGCATTGGTAGCATTTCTTCAGGGCCTCGCCGCCGGCCTCAGCAATGGCCTG